>JBPCTX010000001.1:0-3398 GCA_051011455.1 Acidimicrobiia bacterium
AGACCCCTCGAGTTGTTTCCACCCTCCCACACACTTCGTCCTCTCACGACCTCAACAGCATGTCGCATAACATGCCCGGATGACGACAGATCAGCGATGGGGCCGGGCTCGGGAGTTCCTTCTCTCGGTCGGCGAGTTCGAAGAAGAGACGGCCGATCAGCGGGGTCGCCGACGGATCGTCGTCGGGATTCTTTGGCTGTCGGCCCCGGCCTTGGCTCTGTCGGCGCTGAATACAGCAGGCCCGTGGTTGACAGTGTTGGACCTCCTCAAAGCGGGAGCCCACTTTGGGGCTTTGCTCGCTATCCACCTGCGACCGAACCGCATCGGACCCATCCTCTTTGTGGCATTCGGCATCGACATGGCGGCTGATGTCGCTACCAGCATCTTGCTGGGAGGTCTCTACGACTCGGGCCTGCCGCTACTGTGGTCCATGCTGGCGCCGCTGGTCATCCTGGTGGTACTCGGAGTGCGAGCGGCCGTGGTGTGGTTCGGCCTGTTCATCGGCGCGGTGCTGTTTGTCGTGTGGAGTTCCTCGTGGGCGGAACCCCGCTACGAGTTGGCCGACCCGGAACTAGATGGTGCGGTTGCCATCGTCGGGGTAACGATATTCGTGATGCTGGCGCTGTCCTACTTCGTCCGGCAGCGTGATCAGTTCCAGAAGGAATCCGACGATTTGCTACACAACATCCTTCCCGACGAGGTGGCCAGGCGCCTGAAAGAGTCCGCGGGCATGATCGCGGAGCACTTCGATGACGCATCAGTCCTCTTCCTCGACATCGTCGGCTTCACCCCGATGTCTGCTGCCATGAAACCAGCCGAACTGGTCGGCTTGCTGAACGAGATCTTCACCGACTTCGACGCCTTCGTTGCAGATGAGGGACTCGAGAAGATCAAGACGGTCGGCGACGAATACATGGTGGCGGCGGGAGTACCGACACCCCGTCCCGACCACGCCCATGCCATCGCCGATCTGGCGTTACGGATTCAGGACCACCTTGCCAGTCACGAGTTCGCCGGCCACCGCATCACTGCCAGGATCGGAGTGAACTCGGGCCCCGTGGTGGCGGGGATCATCGGAAGCAGCAAGTTCTCGTACGACCTGTGGGGTGAGGTCGTGAACACTGCGAGTCGAATGGAGTCGCACGGCGAGCCGGGTGCGATTCAGATCTCCGCCACTACCTACCAACACGTTCGAGATGCGTTCGAGTGCGAACCACGCGGAACGATAGAAGTGAAGGGAATCGGCCAGATCGACACCTGGTTCCTGCGCCGTCGTATGGCCAACCAGGCGGCCGCCACCGACTAGCAACTC
The DNA here is from genome assembly GCA_051011455.1 of Acidimicrobiia bacterium. Taxonomy (GTDB): domain Bacteria; phylum Actinomycetota; class Acidimicrobiia; order Spongiisociales; family SHLN01; genus SHLN01. The sequence continues at coordinate 1,313 of JBPCTX010000001.1, forward strand.
CTGCGACAGTCCGGGGCCATCTTCGGGGATCAAACCTAGGCTTGAGCTAATGGAGGCTTCCGCTCCCGATCCCGATCGGTCCCGGCAACCAGCGATCGCGGCGATTCTCTCAGCTCTCGTGCCCGGAGCCGGGCAGCTGTATGCGGGAGAGCGGCGCCGGGGCCTGATCTTTCTGGCGATCACCGGCGTGATCGGGATCCTGGCCATCATCCTTTGGCTGCAGGGCAAGGTGTTCCTGGCCAAACAGGTGTTCAAGCCGACCGTGCTGGGCGGCATCCTGGTGGCCGACCTCGCCCTCCTCGCGTTCCGGGCGTTCTCCGCCTACGACGCATGGAGAGTGGCCGGCCTCAAGTCCGACCCAACCGCGACTCTGGGCAAGGCTCTCATCGTTACCGTGCTCACCGCCGCCGGACTGATCCTGGTGGTGCCTCATGCGGTAGTCGCCTACTACGACCTGCTGCAATACGACCTGATTACAACCGTCTTTGCCGACGACGATCCGATCGGTGCGGATCCGACCACGACCATCATCACCACGACGACGACCCCGGCCTCATCCTCGACAACGACCGGATCGACAACGTCTCAAGGCTCGACGGTCACAACCGCGCCTCCCACCACGACAACCACCACGACACTGCCGCCCAGATTGTGGGACGGGAAGGAGCGTCTCAACCTGCTGCTGCTGGGCGGTGACGCCGGGCCGGGGCGGACCGGAGTGCGCACCGACACGATCATGGTGGCCAGCATCGATCCCGAGACCGGCGACGCTGCCTTGTTCGGAATCCCCCGCAACCTGATCCGGGTTCCCCTCCCTGAGGACCTGAACATCTGGAGATGCGACTGCTTCCCCGTAATCATCAACGAGTTGTATGGCTACGGCGTCCGCAACCCGGAGGCGTTCCCAGGCAGTTCGAGCCCGGGCGGCAACGCCATCATGACCGGCGTCTCTGAGCTTCTCGGTATCGAGATGCACTTCTACGCCCTCGTCACGCTGCAGGGCTTTGTCGATCTGGTCGACGCCTTGGGAGGTGTGGAGCTGACAGTGGTCGAGCGGGTGTACGACGCTACCTACCCGCATGAGGACGGCGGGACCGAGGTCATCGACATCAGGCCGGGCACCTACCAAATGGATGGTCACACGGCGCTGGCCTACGCTCGCTCCCGCCACGGATCCGACGACTACAACCGGATGGGCCGCCAGGGCTGCGTCGTCGAAGCCACGCTGGAGCAGGCATCGCCGGCCGATCTGCTACTCGGCTTTCCCCGGCTAGCCGAGTCCCTCAAGACCAATCTCGAGACCGATATCCCGCTGGAAGCGGTCCCCGACCTCATCGAGTTGCTGGGGAAGGTCGACACCGACCGGGTCGTGTCGATCCGCTTCATCCGACCCACCTACTCCGCCTATTTCACCGGAGACGGCTACCCGGTGCCGGCGACCGAACTGATCAGGGAGCACGTCTCAATCGTCATGGACCTGCCTGCAGAGGAAGCCATGGCCGTTCTGGGAATCGACCCGTTGGACGACGCTTGCGCCGACCTGTAGGGAATGCCTCTACCGACGTCGCAGCGCCGGCACGGTTCGGAGCAGGATGGCAAGGTCCAGCCCGAAGGACCGCTTCCCCACATATTCGAGGTCGTGTGCCATCCGGTCTGCCAGTGAGATTTCGTCCCGTCCCCTGACCTGGGCCAGGCCGGTGATGCCGGGCTTCACACGGGTCCTGAGATCTCCGGCCGGTCCCAGCAGTGCCACTTCTTCCGGCACCAGCGGCCGGGGTCCGACCAACGACAGGTGCCCTGAGAACACCGTCCAGAAATTGGGGAGTTCGTCAATCGCCCATCGCCGCAGGAACCGTCCGACTGTTGTCACCCGCGGGTCGACTTCAATCCGGAGCCTCTCGTCCGGTGCGTTTGCCAGCTGCTCGAGATGCTCGGCCAGAACCGAGTCATCCGATCCATCCACCATGGTCCGGAACTTGAGAAGCGCGAACCGCTCGCCGTTCAACCCCACCCGCTGTTGGCGATACAACAGCGGTCCCGGCGAGTCGACCCGCAACGCTACTGCCACCACCAGCCAGACGGGGGC
>JBPCTX010000002.1:0-3384 GCA_051011455.1 Acidimicrobiia bacterium
GCTCGTAGCCGTGCAGCGGGCCGTCTGTCAGAATTCCGAGGATTGCAAAATCGAGCATGATTGCCTGGTTGAGTTATCCACAAGCATAGTGGATCGATATAACGAATCGATATATTGGTTCGTTATACCGTAATCGTCAAGTCGACCAGGCAAATCAAGGAAAATCTGGGCATTCAAGAAGGGGGCCGTCCTCACCGATAGCTTCCTTATGAGCTCAGTTCATGACTGACGCCATCGCGCGTCGCGACATCGACGAGTTGGACGCTCTGATGCGATTCCACGATCGCATCAGTGGTCAGCTGCATACGGATGAGCCGATTGAGGTCCTGCGCCATATCGCGGAGGGGGTCTCGGATGTGCTCCCGGCCGATCGCGCCATTGTCGTGATCCTCAATCCCGAAACCGGCGAGATCGTTGCCACCGGTGGCGAGCAGTCCGGCGAGGAGCATTTGAGCTACGAAGAGTTGATGGCGGGTGTGACCGGACGGGTGCTGGAGACCGGTGAGACCACGATGGCGGATCAGGCGATGCTGTCGGAGGGCGCCCCCGGTGCGGTATCTCGATTCCTGCCCGGAGCCGTCAGCGTGATAGCCACGCCGTTGCGGTTCCACGAAAAGCTGGTGGGAACGCTCAGCGTTGCCAACAGCCATGCGGAGTTCAACGGCCAGGACGCCCGGTTGCTGGAGGCGATGGCCAGTGAGGCCGGCGTGGTAATCGGCTACTCGCTGCGACTGCAGTCGGAGCAACGCCAGCGCCGTCTGGCCGACACCCTGCGCGACGTCACCTCCGGCATGACCAGCACGCTGGACTTGCGCGGAGTACTGGCCAGCGTTCTCGACGGACTGGATCAGGTGCTGCCCTCGGACACGGCCACCCTCATGCTCAAGATCGATGACTCAATGAGCGTGATGACCAGTCGCGGCTTCGAGGATCCAGACCTGTTGCGCCAATCGGCCATATCCATCACAGGCGATCCGATCATCGCCGAACTGGTCGAAGGCACCGCTCCGGTCATCGTCAGTGATGACCCGGAGCGCGCCACCGGCATCTACGTGGGCGACGAACCGATGCGTTCATTCATCGGAGTTCCATTGTTGGCCCGCAATCGGGTAATCGGACTGTTGACGGTGGCCAGCCGAGATGCCGCTTACACCCTTGAGGAAGCGATGATCGTCGACGCATTCGGAGACCACGCCGCCGTCGCGATTCAGAATGCGCGCCTCTTCCAACGCACCCAGGCCACTCTGGCTAAGACCGAAACTCTCTATCAGGTGGCCCAGAACCTGATTGAGGGATCATCTCTCGAGCCAACCCTGCAGTCGGTTGTAGACGGAGTTGCCAGCGCCATCCCGGCCATGGGCGTGTCTCTCATCACCATGAACCCGCGAGCTCGCAAGATCGTTCATTTTGTCCGGGGCGGTGAAGGCAAGGATCGCATCGTGGCCGCCACCTTCGAAGAGTTGTGGGACGGCCTGGCCGGGTATGTGATGCGGGAGCATGAGGCCATCATCTCGCATCCTCACCGGCCCGACGAGAGGGAAGGGCCCCAGGCCCGGGCCCGACGGGAAGCGACCAATACGGGCGCCGTGATGGTGGCCCCGCTGACCTATGCCGGTAAGGCATTCGGGGTGCTGACCGCGCTCAACCAGGTGGGCGGGTCCGAATTCGGGCGGCACGATCTGATCCTTCTGGAAGCGATGGCCAACCAGGCTTCGATCGCGATTGAGAACGCCCGACTGTTCGAGGAAGTCCAGCGCCTGGCCGTGACCGACGATCTGACCGGCCTGCACAACCGGCGCGGGTTCTTCGAAGTGGCGCGGCGCGAGCTCGAGCGAGCAGAGCGCACCGGCCGCCCGCTTTCGGCGTTGATGCTGGACATCGACGGCTTCAAGCGGGTCAATGACACCTACGGCCACGCAGTCGGAGACGAGGTGCTTCGCCACCTGGCAGAGCGATGCCGGGGAGCAGTTCGGGACATAGACATCGTCGGCCGGTACGGAGGCGAGGAGTTCGCCATCGTGTTGCCCGAGACTGATCTCAAGACGGCCAAGGAAGTCGCCGAGCGGGTTCGAAGCGCCATCGGCGATGAGCCATTCGATACCGAGGTCGGCCCGCTCCCGATCCGGGTCAGCGTTGGTTTGGCCCTGATGTCCGACTCTCCTGATCAGTCTGTGGAGGGGCTGCTCGACCGTGCGGACACCGCCATGTATGTGGTCAAGCAACAGGGTGGCGACGCTGTGCGCTCGGCCGAGGACGAACTCGGGTAGAAGAGCTCTAGTAAGCCCCGGCCAGCTTGGGGTGATCCCAGGTCACCACCGACTCGGGTTCCAAGATGATCCCGGTGTTCTTGGCAGCGAAGCGGCCGAAGGCTGCCTCCAGCGCTTCGCCTTCCAGCGGAACGACTTCCGTACCGACGAAGGCGTACCGCTTGCTCAGTTCCCCGTACATCGCCAGCACCTGGGCGGGATCGTCGATGAGCCGGGCGGTTCCTTTGATCATGATTCCCCGCAGCTCGTCGTAGGTGCCGCCCTCTTCCAGCAGCACCGTCACCTTCGGGTTGCGTTTCAGATTGACGACCTTTTGCGACTTGGTGAACGATCGGAATGCCACCCGTCCCTCATCGACGTAGTACCACATGGGGGCTACGTGCGGCCACCCGTCCTTGCCGACTGTGGTGACGATCAAGGTATGACCCTGGGCCAGGAACGCCTGCTGTTCGGCAGGCGTCATCGTGATGTCTTTACGAGCCATCGTCAGAGCCTAGATGAGTCGCTCAGCACTCCAGCTCGCTGATGTCAACCTCAGGGATCTCTCCCAGGCTGCTGTCCGACAGACTGGTGATTCCCATGATGCCGCCATCCACAGGCTTCTCGAGGGTCCCGAACAGAATCCCGGCGCCGTCGTCTGGGATGGCGGTGCGATAAGCGATTGAACCGTCACACTCCAGGGCCCGCACCGTCGGGTCATCGGACAGGGTCGAGAACGTGGAGCAGTCGGCGCCGGCCGATGGTGCGTTGGAAACAAATTGGAACGTGTCGGTCGCAAGACTGGCTCCGGGGCAGAGCGGTCCGGTGTCGGCCGTGCTGACTCCGTCGAAGAACACCACATAGAAGCCCTCCGCCTTGAACCATCTGGCAGTGGCCGCCCCCGGTTCGACGCCCATGACCGCGGCGTCGAATTCACCCGTTGTGAAGTACGTCTCGTTGGCCGGATTGGTCCCCATGACGGCTGCGACCGGTGTGGCCGGTAGAGCGGCAGGAGCAGGCGTGGCCTTGGTGGTTGTGGTGGTCGCCTCGGTAGTTGTTGTGGCCGCGGCGGTAGTCGTGGTTGTGGCGGAGGCAGCCGTGGTGGTGGTAGCTCCGGCCGTGGTGGTAGTGGCACCGG
>JBPCTX010000003.1:0-3179 GCA_051011455.1 Acidimicrobiia bacterium
TGCCGCCCGACCGCTCCCGCATTCGGCCGACCGCCATAGTTGGTCGCTCTACCGGGGGAACGCCGAGGATGGCCGGGTGCAGGTTGCCGAGCCCGGCTTGCTGGAAGTTGGGGAGGTCGAGTCCTCCGACGGCCTCGGAAACGTGTCCGATGGTGTCGGACCCGACGTCGCCATACTCGGCGGCGTCCGGCGCCTCACCCACCCCGCACGAGTCCATAACGATGATGACTGCACGACGAACTTCCATGAGCGCAGACTACAGAGTCAGCTACCAGTCGCCAGCTACCAGTTATCTCTCGGCTCGCCTGCCGCACCGTAGAGGCATGCCTCTGCAGTCACGCTTGTGCCGGGGCAGAAGACTGGCGACTGGCAGCTGGCGACTCTTCGAGCGCAGAGCGCTCGGCTAGTACGTCCCGAAGAGCCGATCTCCCATGTCTCCCAGGCCGGGGACGATGTAGTAATGGTCGTTGAGGCCCTCGTCCAGTCCTGCCGCGACTATCCGGACGTCGGGGTGATCGTTGTTGATCCGCTTGACGCCCTCCGGTGCGGCTACCACGCAGATGGCGGTGATGTCCGTAGCTCCGCTGCCTTTGACCTTCTCAATGGCCCAGGAGAGTGATCCGCCGGTAGCCAGCATCGGTTCCAGGATCAGCACCCACGCATCGGAGAGGTCGGGGATCTTGTAGTAGTACTCCTGGGGCAGCGCCGTTTCCTCGTCGCGCTGGACGCCGGCATAGCCCACCTTGACATCGGGGAGGAGATCGGTGACGGCGTCGAGTAATCCAAGTCCGGCCCGCAGCACCGGGACCGCCACCATCTGGCGGTCGAGGCGGAATCCAGCGGTGTCGGTGAGCGGAGTCGAAACAGTGCCTTCCCGGAGGGGTGTGCGGACCGTCGCTTCGGTCAGCAGCAGATAGCAAAGCCTCCTGGTGGTGTCCCGGAAGGTCTCGGGGGCGGTGTCCTTGTCCCTCAAGATGGTCAGGTAGTGCCTGGCGAGCGGGTGCTCGACGACGGTGATGTCCACTGGTGCCCCTTTGTCTCCGTGTTGGTCCCAGGGTAGGCCAAACCCTGGCCGGTCTGCCTAGGGTCAAGAGACGGAACCATGGAGGTTGAAGTGGCACGTTTCGCAATCAAGACACCACCCCAGCACGCTGACTGGTCCGACATGGCGGAGGTCTGGCGAGCGGCCGATGAGATCGAGCTGTTTGAATCTGCCTGGGTATTCGACCACCTCTATCCGATTCACGGCGATCCCCACGGGCCGATTCTCGAGTCCTGGACAGCTCTGACGGCGCTGGCCCAGATGACCTCCCGGATCAGGCTCGGGTCGATGGTCAACGGGATGCATTTTCGCCATCCGGCGGTCACCGCCAAGATGACGGTCAGCCTCGACATCATCTCCGGCGGGCGAATGTATCTGGGCCTCGGCGCCGGCTGGTTTCAGCCCGAGGTAGATGCCTACGGACTTGACCTGGGGACGATGCGGCAGCGAATGGACCGGTTCGAGGAAGGCGTCGACGTCATCGACAGCCTGCTGAGAAATGAGTCAACCAACTTCGATGGGGAGTTCTTCCGGTTCGTGGATGCACGATGCGAGCCCAAGGGCCCACAGGCTCCTCGCCCGCCTATTGCCATCGGCGGAACCGGGGAGCGCCGCACTCTCAAGGTCGTCGCCAAGCACGCTCAATGGTGGGATGCCCTGGCGATCGCGCCCGAGGAGTGGGCGGCCAAGAACGAGGTGTTGCTGGCTCACTGTGCCTCGATCGGCCGCGACCCATCGGAGATAACACGCAGTGCCCATGTCCTCACCCCACCGGACGCCGATCCGCGCGAGATTGCGGAGCGGGCGGGGGTGCTTTTCGAGGCAGGATTGGACGTCGCCGTCTTCAGCCTGCGCTCGCCCTACTCGGTGGCAGTCGTCGAACCGTTGGCCGAGGCTCTGCGCGAGCTCTGAGATAGGCCGAACCCCCCGCCGAAGCGGGGGGCTCGTATCCCCGTACTGAATCCGGATTCATCCCTGTATGTCCGGGTGCCTGCAGAGGGGGACAACGTTCTTCCCCGCCCTTGAGGTCGGGGTGGGGGAGGCGGCTAACCAGTAATGGTGATCGCAGTCTTCGGGTTCCCGAGCTTTCAGGCGTGGCGGTCCCCTTTTTGACCTCAGTGGACATAGAGGTTCGAACAAGGCAGGAGAAGCCGGTGAGATCGTACTTACAGCCCGAGCCACATCGCACTCGCGATGGAATGGCTCATTCGCTCCGCCTGTCTACCTGTTCCTCCCCGTGCTCCATCCCCGTGCGATACCGGAAGGAGGTGAGCGATGAACGATGCCCGACTGCTCGAGCTGCTGGCCGGTACCGACCGGTACCCGGTCGATACCCGGCTGCCCGATGCGGTCCCCATACCCGACATCGCACTCCACGAAATCGAATGGAGGATCGACATGCAAACCCAAGAACGACCTGAGGTAGCTACCCCGGCGCCGCCCGGAAGGAAGAATGGTTGGCTGATCGCGGCGGCCGCGGCCATTGTTGCGGTGGTGGTAGTAGCAGCCATATGGATAACCGGTGACGACGGTTCGGAAGAGTCCCCTGATGCGGCTGGCGTGACAACAACCGTTGAGATCACGCCGACCACGGCCGCTCCCGTCACAACGGTGGCGACCACGGCGCCCAGTGAACCTTCGGTGCCGCCGCTGGACGTTATCGAAGCCCTCGACGCCGCCATCGTGGCAGGAGACTGGCAAGCAGTATTAGCTCTCTACGCGGAGGACGCGACGTATACCCACATTGACGACGGGTTTGGATATGACGCATTCCGCCATGGACAACAGCCTGGCGACTACACGATTAGGACCGACATTCCGTTCACGTCAACCGTCTTCCGTCAAGGCCCCGGTTTGTTCCCCGGAATGACGGTGCCTCCGTTGACGGGTCAATATCCCAATGTCGAATGGGATGGCGAGCCGGGACTGACGGCATCGGACGATCTCGCGACGTTGGCGATGGCCAGCTACGTGGCGGGTGTGAACGGCTTTTATTCGTGCGCCCCGGCTGGAGCTGAGACTGTTGTATGTGATGTGGTGGTTGACGGTGATGCCTTCTGGGAAGCCTCTCCGCCCGTGAAGGACACATTCACCGTTGTCGACGGGCTGATCACCCACCAGCTCTACGACACGACTG
>JBPCTX010000004.1:0-2689 GCA_051011455.1 Acidimicrobiia bacterium
GGGTGGGGGGGAGGAAGGAGATCGATCTTTGCTCGCTCTACTTCAGCTATCAGCTTTCAGCCATCAGCCCCCCCGCCTGGGGTGGGGGGAGGGTACCGCTCGCCGCGGGCGAGGGGGAGGGGGGCAAGGCCCACCGGACCGATGCTCGGGTGGCAAATGACCATCGGACTGGGTTTTGGGCACCTCCTGAAGGTTGCCCCCTACCCCCACCTCCGCTTCACTCCGGTGGCGGTACCTTCCCCCCAGCTTCGCTGGGGGGACTGATGGCTGAAAGCTGATAGCTGAAGTAGATCGAGCAAAGCTCGATCTACTTCCTCACCCACACCAGGGCAACCTCATCAACCTTGATGTCGGTCTTCTCGAGGCCTACTTCGATGGTGTCGACCTCGGCGGCGACGTCTTCCCACTTGTCGTTGATCTCTTCCACTTCCAGCACCAGGTCTTGCTCCAGTTCTGCGATGGCGTCCACTTTGTCCTGGACCTTGGCCTGAGCGGTGCGGAGACGCTGCTCGGTGCGCTGGGTTTGACTGCGCCGCCGCGAGGCACCCGATAGGGACCGCGAGCGACGACCGCCCAGCAGAACCCCCAGCACATCGCTGGCGCCCGACATCCACTCGTCGCGCTTGCGGGTGTCGGCGTCGATTTCGAGCTCCTGCATGCGTCGATGGGCGGTGGCCAGTTGGTCCTGAGCTCGCTCCAGCTTCGTATCCAGGCGGTCACGGAGCTTGGCGATCTGCTCGTCGGCTCGATCCTCGGCGGCGCGGTCGCATCGCTCCTGGAACTCATCTTCGGTCTCACCAACCCGCGAGTACAGCTTCAACCCGGCGTTGCGGAGGACCTCCACGCTGGCATTGCGATGAAGGTGGTCCTTCACGTCGGCCTTGACCGACTTCCAGAACGAGGCGGCGTCGATGGGGGCATCGACGAGGACGTATGTCGCGCCTTCGGGCGGCTCGGGGCGGAAGTCTCGTTCGTCGTAATCCACCACCACCGCGGTAGCAGCGTCGAACTGGTCGCCGAGTGGATGGAAGATGGCCTCCCAGGTCTGAGCATGCCGGAGGTCGGCCCTGGCCTCGTCGTAGACGAGATCCACCCGGACCGCGATCATCGGCTCGAGGCGGGTTCCGGTGGGGTCGGCCTCCACCAGCTTCCCCCATGGAGCTGCCACATCCAGGTAGTGAACCGGGATCCGGGCAGCGACTTCTGGCGCCACCGGAGTCTCGTCGTCGGCGATTGGCTCCTCGGCCGCAGCCGGTGCGTCGGTGGCAGGCTCGTCTGTCACCTGCCGATCGGAATCGGCGGTCAGCCTGTCGACCTCCTCGCGGGTGAGCGGCCCGCGCAGGTACGACATGGCCCAGCGGGTGGAGAAGACCGTGGGCTCGGAGTCCCGGGTGTTGTGAAGCAGGAACTGGCGCTTGTCGAGGCCGCTGATCATTCGGTCCAGCGCCTTCATATCGCGGGCGCCGCCGGCCGACTCGAGGGCTTCGAGAATGCGGGCCTTGTCGCGTTCAGTCTGAAGGCGGCCGATCATCCAGGTTCCGGCGTTTGACATCGCCTTGTAGTCGAGGTCGACCGGGTTCTGGGTTGAGAGCACCAGTCCCACTCCGAATGCTCGGGCTTGCTTGAGCATGGTGAGGATGGGCTTTTTGGGGGGCGGGTTGGCGGTGGGCGGCGCATATCCGAACACCTCATCCATGTAGACAAGTGCTCGCAGCTCGGTCGCTCCCGCCAGGCCGCGCATCCAGGTCACGACTTTGGACAGCACCATCGTGACGATGAACTGCCGCTCCTCCTCGGACAGGTGCGCAAGGTAGATGATGGCGGCGCGGGGAGACCCATCCTCCTCGAAGAGCATGCTCTGAATGTCGAGCGGAACTCCCTCCGACCATGAGGCAAAGGAGGGCGAGGCCACCAGTCCGTTGAGCCGCATCGCCAGCGCCATCCGATCCTTGGGCGGGAAGAAGGTGTCAACCTCGAACACCCCCAACTTGCGCATAGGCGGCTCCTGCACCTGGCCGATGAGAGCCGCCATATCGAGGTCGCGGCTCTCACTCCAGCTGTGTTCGATGATGTTGGCCAGCAGGATGTGCTCGGGCGAGGACAGCGGGTCGGCATCCAGTCCAGCCAGGGTGAGGAGGCTGGACACGAACCCTTCGATTTCGTCCCGGCCGGCTTCGGCGTCCAGGTCCCAGTCGAGATCGGGGGCGGCCAGGGATCCCACCACGTTCACCGGCACGCCGGCCCGTGAGCCGGGGGTGTAGATTGTGACGTCGACGGTGTCGTGCAGGCGGCGTATAGCTTCGAGGCCTGGATCCCATCCCGAGACCCCCTTCCGCCATAATCCGGCCATCTTCTCGCCCAGCTCAGCGGTGCTGATACCGTCCTGGCGGGCCTGGTCCACGCTCACCCAGGGCTCGAAGTCGGCGGTGTTGAAGTCGGGGAAAAGCAGCTCCAGGTTGCCCATGTCGCCCTTGGGGTCGATCACCAGAGCCGGCAGCCCCGACAGGAGAGCCTCCTCGAGCAGAATCACCCCCAGGCCGGTCTTGCCGGAACCGGTCATGCCGACGATCACCCCGTGGGTGGTGAGATCTGAAGGGTCATAGTCGACGTCGGTGCCGGTCCGGTCGCCGGTGGCGGGGTCGACGATGTGTCCGAGCAAGAAACCGTCCGTGCTCATGGCAGCTCCTAA
>JBPCTX010000005.1:0-2908 GCA_051011455.1 Acidimicrobiia bacterium
TCCGACCTGACCACGATCGAAGAGAACTACATCTTTGGGGGCATCAACTGGGCCATCGACTTCATCGGGCCCAACTCGATCATTCGCAACAACACCGTCACCAATGCCGGTGACGGCGTAGGTCAGACCGGAGGCCTACGTCTGTTCTCCGCCGGCCATCTAGTCGACCGCAACATCTTCACGGACAATCAGGGCCCCGGGATCCTGATTGCCGGAGTCAAGACCACGGCCGAGGCCCGTCCGGCGGCCCAGGCTGTGATCACCGGCAACGAATTCTCCGGAAACACGGGGCTGGCCATCGACCTGCAGGCCGCCAGCGATGACAATTCCTCCATCGGTGATGGCATCACGCCCAACAACGGAGGCGCGACCGATCCCACCCACGGAAACCAGGAACTCGACTTCCCGGTTATCTCCGGAGCCACCCTGTCGGGCGCCCTGACGACCGTGACGGGCACCGCCTGTGCGGGTTGCACGGTGGAGATCTATGAAGCCGTCGGCGGAACGGGAGATGACGATCCACCTGGATCGGGCACCAACTACCACGGCGAGGGCGTCTCCTACCTCGGCAGCGGGGTGGCCACCGCGGGGACGTTCAGCATCGTCGTCAGCGGCCTGATCGGCGGTGACGATGTCTCTGCCACTGCAACAGATACCGGCCTGGCCGTGACTTCCGAATTCGCTCTCAACGAGACCGTGGTGGTGCTTTCCGGCGCGGTCAGTGGTGTCGTGTTCGAAGACATTGGCGCGAACGCCCTGGCCGGAGCAGAAGGGATTGGCGATGCCGCTAATCCGAGCACCTCGAACGTGGACGTGTACCTGTACGCCGACGACGGTTCCACCGCCAACGTGCCGGATGGCTCCGATTCCGTTCTCAACGGTGGCTCCCCGGTCGCGACCGACGGCTCTGGTGCCTACACCTTCAACGGCCTGGCCGACGGTACCTATTGGGTAGTCATCGACTCCGGGTCCGTGGCGCCTTCGGCCGGATACAACGGTACCTTCGCGCTGTCCGACGTGTGGGCAGAGCAGACTTATGGACCCGCCGGAGCATGGTGTGCGGACGGTGCCGGTGGAACCGGAGAAGCCGGTTCGGCCGGGCCGTGCTACGCGGGACGTGATGACACCACGTCTGACGTCGCGGCCGCGTTGACCACAGCCGAGCACCTGGCGCGAGCAGTGGTCGTCGGCGGCGTGCCCGTCGCCGATGTCGATTTCGGATTCAGCTTCAACGTCGTCACCAATGCCAACGCGGACACGGCAGCCGCGGTCACCGGGCGGTCAAGCCAGGGCAGTTTCGACCAGTTCATTCGGAATGCCGATGCCATTGCCGGCTCCAATCCGATGCGGTTTGTTCCGGCCCAACCCCAGAACGATGGAACCAACAGTTGGTGGAGCATCGACTACGGAGCGTCCGTTGATCCGCTGAGAGCGATCAATGATGCCGGCACGGTGGTCGACGGAACGGCCTATTCAAACAGCAATGGCATATCGGTCATCAACAGCAACGCCGGCTTCCTGGGCGCCAACGCTGCCGGCGGCCTGACCGTAGGTGTGGACGATGTAGCCCTGCCTCAGGTCCCCAAACCGGAGCTAGAGATCGTTGATGAAGGGCTTCGTGTTGAGGTCGGGAGCGGTCTCACGCCATCACAGGTGGAAATCCGCAATTTGAGTATTTGGGGTGCACTGAGAGCCATCGACATCGGCCCGGGAACGCTTGACGACCTCATCGTCGAAGACAACGTGGTCGGCTCGGGTCCGGCTTCCTTCGCCGATCCAGGTGGTTCCGGCTCACGCGGGATCACCGCTGATTCGGTTGCCTCGGTTCCCGCAGCCGGGGGAGTCATTCGCAACAACCTGGTCGGCTTCCTTGACAACGCCGGAATCCTCCTCGAGAACGCGTCAGACGACTGGACAATCTCGGGCAACGAGGTGCGCAACACAGGACAGGTGGCAACCAGCTATGACGCCATCTTGCTCTGGGGCGCGGCTGCCTCAGTCACCGGCAACTACGTGCATACCAACAACGCATTCGGACTTGACAACTTCTACGTCGGTTCCCACCTGATCCAGAACAACACGTTCACCGGCAACGGTTTGGCCGGTGTCCAAACGGCCGGAATTCGACTCCAGTCGAACGGCAATACCGTCAGGCGGAATGTAATCACTGGTAACACGGGACCTGGCCTCATCATTGCCTGGCAGGCCAGCTCGACGGCGGTTGATAACTTGATCACTGACAACGAGTTCGGTGGCAACAGCGGGACTGCCATCGACCTGGTCGCCTTCGGAGGCGACAGCAACGCAGGTGATGGGATCAGCCTCAACGACGGCCTGACCGACCCCAACGACGGCAACATCGGGCTCGATTACCCGGTGATCACGGCGGCCTCAACCACTTCAGTCTCGGGGACCTCGTGCGCCGACTGTAGCGTCGAGGTCTACCGGGCAGTGGCTGGAGCGGGCGATACTTCGGGAGTCACTGACTACGGCGAGGGTCTGGTTCTGGTAGGCACCGGCATTGCTGATCCCGGCGGTAACTGGACTGCAGCCGTTGCCGGCCTCGTCCTCGACGACCAGGTATCGGCCGTCTCCATTGACGCAACCAACAACACGTCCGAGTTCGGCGCCAACGTGACCGTGAACGGTCCTCCGGTTTTGGATGCGGTGGGGGATCAGTCGGTTGATGAGCTGGTGTTGTTGTCGTTCACGGCGACAGCCAGCGATCCCAACGCTGGCGACTCGTTGTTGTTTTCTTTGTCGGGTGCTCCGGTGGGGGCGGCGATTACTGCTGGTGGTGATTTCACTTGGACCCCGACTGAGGCTCAGGGGCCGGGCAGTTACGTGTTTGATGTGGTGGTGACCGATGATGGCACCCCCAACCTGGCTGATTCGGAAACCATCACAG
>JBPCTX010000006.1:0-7473 GCA_051011455.1 Acidimicrobiia bacterium
AGCGGGCAGCGGACAGCGGACAGCGGACAGCTGACAGCGGACAGCGGACAGCGGACAGCGGACAGCGGACAGCGGACAGCGGACAGCGGACAGCGGACAGCGGACAGCGGACAGCGGACAGCGGACAGCGGAAGATCCCACACTTCGTGCTTACTGCTTACTGCCTACCGCCGCAGCTACAGCACCCGACTAGTGGACGTCTATCCCCGCACCCTCAATGATTTCGCCTACAACTTCGGCTGCGGGGACGCCGGCCTCACCGAGGGCGGAAACCAGGGCGTCGCAGCGGTCGGCGGGCACGGCCAGGAGCAGGCCACCGCTGGTCTGCGCATCGGCCAGGAGGATCCGATGAACCTGGTCGACGTCGTTGAACGTCGTGAACTCGGCGACGGCATCGGCGTTGCGACCAGTGCCACCTGGAATCACACCGGCCTCAGCCAATTCCTCGACACCAGGCAGCAGTGGAACCCAGCGGTGATCGATGCGGGCGCCGACCCCGGAGGCACTCACGACCTCACCGAGATGGCCGAGCAATCCGAAGCCGGTTACGTCGGTCGCCATCCGCACTCCGTGCTCAACCGCTATCTCGGCGGCGGATCCATTGAGCGTCGTCATCACTTCGATAGCCGCCTCGATCTGCTCGGTAGTCGCGCGGTCACGCTTGATGGCGGTCGCAATCAGCCCGGTACCAAGCGGCTTGGTCAGCACCAGCAGATCTCCCACCCGGGCAGCTCCGTTTGTCATCATCAGGTCCGGGTCGACCACTCCGGTAACCGCCAGGCCGTATTTGGGCTCGCGGTCATCGATGGAGTGGCCGCCGAGCAGCGTGCATCCCGCTTCCGACAGCACGGCGGCCCCGCCCCGCTGTACCTCCGCCAGCATGTCGAGAGGGAGATCATCTCGGGGCCATCCCACAATCGACAGTGCCGTGAGCGGCGTACCGCCCATGGCGTACACGTCGCTGAGAGCGTTGGCGGCTGCAATGCGGCCCCAGTCAAAGGGGTCATCGACAATCGGGGTGAAGAAGTCGACGGTCTGGACCAGGGTTGTTCCGTCCGCGAGCTGATACACCCCGGCGTCGTCGGCCTCATCCAGGCCGATCAGCAGTGAGGGGTGACGAGTTACTTCGAGTTCGTGCAAGGGACGCAGTACCTGCGTCAGCTCAGCCGGGCTGAGCTTGCACGCTCAACCGGAGCCGTGCGAGTACAGCGTCAACTTGATGTCGGACATGGGAGGAGACTAGGTGCGGCTCAACCCGTGGCCGTGGAAGCGGCCTGCTACGAGTCGCGCAGCACCGAACTGACGATGGCAACAATGGCGAGAACGATCAGCACCACCCACGCTGCGTATCTGAACCAGTTGGGTGCGAAGCGCCACAGATTCTTGACCTGGGCATAGATTGCAGCCACACCAAACAAGATGCCCGCCAGAAGCCCGCTTGCGGCGGCTACGACGCCGAGCACTTCCTCGGGACTCGTTCCCGCTTCGGGGTCGGCAATCCACAGCGCTAGCCCGGCAGTGGCTGCCACCCCGGCTGCCAGGCCGGCCAGTCCGAGGACCATCCAGAATCTTTGAAGTTGGCGTTCGTCGTCGGCGGTTCGGCCTTCGGTCATCGGTCCTCCCGGTCGATGCCGGTCAGCCTATTCGCGGTGGGTAGCAGCCACCAGTTTCGTAGTGCCGACCGGGACGGTAGGATTCTCCCCGAGGTTGGATTTCACGCCTGACCCCGGCGTTGCCAACCGGCAGGAACTCCTCACCCCCCCTGGGGAACCTGCACCAAGACGAGCCTCGGCCCCCGGCCGGGGCTCGTCGCTTTCGAACTCCTAACCTGAACGGGTAATGCGGCTCCATCTCCCCCGCCCCCGCCAGTTGGCTCGCAACCTGCGAGAGGTGGCGCAGAGCCGGCCTGAAACCACCGAGGAATACCTCGACGCCCATCCTGAGGAGTGGCGGCGAATCGCCGAGGTGGATCCGCACGACGCCGCCGACATTCTGGAAGCCCTCGGCTCCGAGACCGCCGTTGAGTTCATCGCCGGCCTGGCCGAAGACCAGGTCGCCCGAATCCTGGAGGAGATGAACGACGGGGCCGCCGCCGAACTCCTGCAGCTGTTGCCCGGCTCACAGGCGGTTTCGCTGGTCGGATCGATGGACGCCGATGAGGCCGTCGACATTCTCAACAAGATCGACGAAGAGGAACTGCCGGCGCTGGTTGACCAGCTCGAGCCTGACGCCGCCGAGGAGATCAACCGGCTCCTCGCCTACGCGCGGGACACGGCCGGGGGCTTGATGACCACCGACCTGGCTTCCCTCCCGCTGGGTATGACTGCCGGCGAGGCGATCGAGGCGCTGCGACGTATGCACGAAACTCTGGACGACCTGTCCTACGTCTACGTCGTGGACGACGAGGAGAGGCTGAAGGGCGTCGTTTCGTTCCGAGAGCTGGTGTTTGCCAGACCCGGGACCGGCCTCGACCAGGCCATGGTCCCCAACCCGGTCAAGGTGCCCGCCGAGGCCGACCGGGAAGTGGTTTCCGATCTCATCCAGCGCTACAACCTGTTCGCCCTCCCGGTGGTCGATGACTTCGAGCGGCTGCTTGGCATTGTCACTGTGGATGAAGCGCTGGAGGCAATCCAGGAGGAGGCCAGCGAGGACATGGCCGTCATGGTGGGGGCCGGTTCCGAGGAAACTGTCCGCACGGCGGTCAGCGAGTCGATCGCCAAACGGCTCCCCTGGATCGTCGTCAACCTGGTGCTGGCGACCATCGTGGCCCTCACGATCGAGCGCCAGAAGGAAGTCTTCGATGACTTCGTCGTCCTGGCCGCCTTGATGCCCGTTGTCGCCCTCCTCGGTGGCAACGGGGGAGCTCAAAGCCTGGCCGTCGTGATTCGCTCCATGGCGATCAACCAGGTGCCTAGCCAGATGGTCCCCAAAGTGCTGCTCCGGGAGGCCCGGATCGGGCTCGCGATTGGTGTGGCGATCGCGCTGCTGTCCGGAGCAATGGCTTTCGTCATCAGCGGAGGCGAAGCCGACGTGGCGGGGGTGATGGCTATCGCGGTGTTCGCCAACCTCTCGATCGCAACACTGGCAGGCGCCGGCATCCCCATCCTCCTGCGCCGCCTCGGCCTCGACCCCGCCCTCGCCTCCAACATCTTCCTCACCTTCGTAACCGACATGGTGGGATTCGCGGGGTTCTTGTTGATTGCGACATTGCTTCTTTGAACCATCGGCTATCAGCTGTCAGCGGTCAGCTATCAGCGGTCAGCTATCAGCTATCAGCTATCGGCCAGAAGGGTGGTTCCCGGCACCTTGCTGCTGCCGGATGCCGGAAAGCGAGCGAAGCGAGCGCCGGATGCCGTGGACAGTAGGGCCGGAACGGGAAACCTCCTACCGATCAACCCATTCTTCGTAGCTCATCGCAATTGGGGAAAAGTTGACGGCTCGGAAGCGGTCTGCCATTTGCTCGAATAGCTCAGGGTCCGGGTCTGCTGCCATGCCCCACTCGGCCAACTCCAGACCGGGGCGCCAACCGGCCGAGCCCAGGGTCTCGTCCACGCGCATCCGCCAGTCCTGGGGGCCCTCCGCCCGCTTCTCCCAATAGCGCTGTAGTCGCTGGGCGCGGCGGACCGCCCGCCGAACAATCTTGAGGGCTTCGCGGTCCAGCGACTCCCCGTCACCGACTGCGTCCTCCACCCAGTCTCCGAACGCCTGGTCATCCCACGCCCCGGGCTCCATGACGACGGCTTCGAACAGTCGGTCGAAAGCAGTCAGGAGCCCGATAACCCTGCTGGAGGCACTCACGAACGGAGACTCAGAGAGAGGCCGCCACCCGGGCGGCAAAGGCCTCGGCCAGAGCCGCCGTCGCCGGGCCGGGCGAGAACTGGCGATCGCCGACCGCCACCACCGGCGACACGTCCTTGAGGGTCGAAAGGGCAACCACCTCGGAGGCAGCATCGAGACGATCGAGGGTCCATCGGCCCTCAACCACCATCAGACCGATGTCGGCGGCGGTCTTCAGGACTTCTGCCCTGGTCACCGAGGCCAGGATCCCCAGGTCCATGGCCGGTGTCTCGAGCGCACCGTCGACAAACCAGCCGATGGTCCAGGTCGGCCCCTCCAGCACCCAGCCGTCACGCGAGATCAGCACGGCGTCATGGAACCCTTCTCGCTGGGCTCGGCGGGTTGCCGACATGTTGGGAGCGTATGCGATCACCTTGACCCCGGTGAGATCCCATTCCACGCCTCCCGAGTGCCATGGCGCCTCAACGGGCAGGATTCGAAAGCCGTCTATCTCTTCCGGCAGCGGTTCCCAGGCCACGATGCATCGCCCCGGCGCGTCAATGTCGGCCAGCACTCCACCCCTGGTCACGACCAGGCGCACAAAGCAGTCTCCCCCGTCCGCAGCCACAGCCTTGATCCACTCGGCGATATCAGACCGCGGAGGAAGCTCGAGTTCCAGTCGGGCGGCCCCGGCCTCCAGACGATCTATGTGAGCGTCCAGCGCGAAGACCCTCCCTTCGATCGATCGAGCAACCTCGAACAGACCTTCGCCTCGCTGCAGACCCCAATCGAAAACGGAGATGCTGGCTTCGGAGGGATCAACGGGCGTTCCATCAATGAGAACTCGCATGCGAGCGACATTAGTGGCAGCCCTCCTAAAGTCGGCACGATGCGAGTGCTCATCACCGGCGCCACCGGGTATCTGGGCACTGCCCTGGCAGAGTCGATCCCCCCGGGCATTGATGCGATCCTGGCCGGGTTCTCGCGTGGCACCCGGCCTCTCGACGTGACCGAGCCGACCTCGGTAGCTGCCGCCCTTGACCGTCACCGGCCCAACAGCGTCGTCCATCTCGCGGCGGTGAGCACTCTGGCTGGAGCCGCCGGCGACCCCGAACGGGCGACCCGGGTCAACGTCGAGGGCGCGGGGGTGGTGGCCGCTGCCGCCCGACGGGCCGGGGCCAGGCTGGTAACGCTTTCGAGCGACGTGGTCTTTGATGGATCGAGCGGTCCCTACCACGAATCCAGCCCTGCCAACCCGATCAATGACTACGGGCGATCAAAACTGGAGGGCGAGGCCGCGGTGCTGGCCGCCCATCCGGAAGCGCTCATCCTTCGCACCACGGTGTTGGTCGGGCGCGACCGCGCCGGACGCTTTCCCTTCTCCGCCTTCGTCCTGGAACGCGCCGCCCGCGGCGAGACCATCGACCTCTTCGAGAACGAGCGGCGCAACTTCTACCCGTTGACCCGGGCGGCGACAGCCGTCTGGGAGTGCGCGACCAATGACATCAGTGGGATCCTTCACATCGGGGCCCGGTCGTCGGCTTCTCGCTACCAGTTCGGACGGAACCTGCTCGAAGGCGCCGGGTTCGATGGTGAGTTGGCAGTCGCGGTGCAGGGTCCGGCTGAGCGACCTGCCGACCTCACCATGGACGTGGACCTGGCTGCCTCGGTGTTGGACACTCCCATGCCGACGATGGCCGAGGCCATCGAGGAGACTGTCCGCGATCTGACCATGACGTAGGCTCCCTGATCGAGCCCTGGAAGGAACCACCGTGAACGAGGAACTGAGCGCCCTGAGCGACGAGTACTGGGAGTGGCAGCTGAAGACGTCGCCGATCGGCGCGCTCATGCTGGGTGACCACCGCTACGCCGACCAGTTCGATGAGTTTTCTCGTGAGGCCGAGGACCGCCTGATAGCCGACCTACGAGCCTTCACCGCCCGGGCCGAGGCGATCGACCCCGCGACCCTCAACCGCGAGGACCAGATCAGCCGCGAGGTCATGATCTTCGAAACCACCACCAACGCCGCCACCAGCGAAACCCGGCAGGCAGAATTCGCCGTCAACCATGTGATCGGTTTCCAGGCCATGCTTCCTGTCTTCGCCCCCCAGATCCCGGTCGAGACGGCGGAGCATGCCGAGCAGATGGTGAGCATGTTCGGCGAGGTAGCCAGAGCTCTCGACGAGATGACCGAACGGGTTCGGGAGGGAATGATCAGCGGCCGGACCCCACCCCGTTACGCGGTGGGGGCAACCATCAAGCAATTGGATGCCTTCGCCGCCGCTCCGGTCGACCAGCACCCCTTGCTTGCAGTGCGCTCGCCGGCTGAATTCGGTGAGGCGGAAACCGCCGAGTGGAAGACCAGGCTCAGCTCGGTACTCCAGGAAGCCATCAGCCCCGCTCTCGCCCGGTACCGGGATCTGCTCGAGCACGAGGTGCTGGCCGTCGCCAGGTCCGAGGAGCGAGCCGGCGTGTGCTGGCTGCCCGACGGTGAAGAGCTCTACGCCAGGGTCATTCACCAGCACACGTCTCTACCGATCGATGCCACGGAGATCCACGAGATCGGGCTGCAGGCCATCGAACGGCTGGCCGACGAGTATCGAGTCCTGGGCGGGCGGGTGCTGGGAACTCAAGACCTCAGCGACATCTTCAGCCGACTGCGGGACGATCCCGACCTCCACTTCACCGAGGGCCGGGACGTGGTGACGGCCTCCGAGGCCGCCATGGCGAAGGCCAAGGCGGAGATGGGCGATTGGTTCGGCCGGCTGCCCAAGGCAGACTGCGTGGTAGCCGAAACCCCAACCGGCCCCACCGCCTTCTATCTTCCGCCGGCATTGGACGGCAGCCGCCCCGGGACATTCTTCGTGAACACCGCCGACCCCGAGAGCTGGGGTCGCTTCGAGATCGAGGCGATGGCATTTCACGAGGCCATCCCCGGCCATCACCTGCAACTCGCCATCGCCCAGGAACTCGATGATCTCCCCGAGTTCCGCAAGCACGCCGGGATAACCGCCTACGCCGAAGGCTGGGGCCTCTACACCGAGCGGCTGGCCGACGAGATGGGGCTCTACAGCGGCGATCTGGAGCGGATGGGAATGCTGGCCCTCGACTCCATGCGAGCCGGACGACTGGTAGTGGACACCGGCCTTCACACAATGGGATGGAGCCGGCAGCAGGCCATCGAGTACCTGGCCCGCAATTCGCCGCTGAGCATCAGCACCATCGAGGACGAGGTGGATCGCTACATCGGCATCCCCGGCCAGGCCCTCGCCTACATGATCGGCCGCCTCGAGATCCAACGCATCCGCTCCGAAGCTGAGGAGACCATGGGCGACGACTTCGACATCAAAGGCTTCCACGACGCCGTCCTCACCCACGGCCTCCTGCCCCTAGAGACCCTGGCAGGAGTAGTGGAGGATTGGGCAGTAGGCAGTAGGCAGTAGGCAGTAGGCAGTCTGTCACCCCTCCCGTGAAGCGGGAGGGGACGGGGGAGGGCTGAAAGCGCGTTCCAGTGTTCCAATTTGGGTCACCACCGAGGAAGACGCGGCGGGAACCACCCCTTCTGGCTGATAGCTGACAGCTGATAGCTGACAGCTGATAGCCGATAGCTGAAAGCCCAAAGCTTCCCCCCGAGTTGCGAAGCGACTCGCAAGGAACGCGAAGCGTTCCCGCTCAGCCTTTCTTCTTGGCTGCTTC
>JBPCTX010000007.1:0-5154 GCA_051011455.1 Acidimicrobiia bacterium
GGTCTGAGACTGCAGATGTTCTCGCCATGCGGCCACGGTTATGACGACTCCTCGGACTGATACGGCAAGATCGAACGGGTGGAGGCCCGCACGATCAGCTCCGGCTCCAGATAGTGCTCACCGCCGGTTTCCTTGCCGCCCAGCAACTCAATCATGAGTTCGCCGGCGGCCCGCCCGATTTCCAAAGATGGGTAGCGGAGTGTGGTCAGCGGCGGGGTCACATATCCGACGGTGGGGAGGTCGTTATACCCGACCAGAGACACGTCGCCGGGCACACTCAGGCCCCGTTCACGCATCACGGCCAGCGCCCCTAAAGCCATCAGGTCGTTGTGGGCGAAGACTGCGGTGGGCACCTCCCCTAGATCGAGCAGGCCCTCCATCAGTCGCCGCCCCTCGGATGCGGTCGGGCCCTCAGCGATATCGGCGAAGGAGATCTCCGTCATCCCGATCCTCTCAGCTCCCTCGCTGAAGCCGGACGCCCGCCGCGGGAAGTTGGCCACGTCTGGAGGGCCCGGCAACTGAACAACGGTCCGGTGGCCTAGCTCACCGAGGTGCTCGGCCACCATCCGGCCGCCTTGTCGGTCGTCGTGAGCGACCTGGGGCAGATGGCTTCCTTCCAGCGGTCGGCCCACCAGGATGACCGGGACTATCCGAGCGGCCGATTCGAGAATGTCGCGATCGCCGGCGCGGGCCGCCGCGGCCACGATGCCGTCCACCCGCCGGCTGAGCATGTGGTCGATGATGGCGGCGAATCGCGAGTGGTCATCCTCGGTCTCCGCGATGACTGGCAGCATGCCAGCATCGGCGATCGATCCGGCGACACCATGGATGATGGGAGTCACGAAGGTGTTGCCGAGATCGGCGGCGATGAAGGCCACCGTGGAGGTTCGACCGGACTGAAGCCCACGGGCGATCAGGTGGGGTCGGTAGCCCAGCCGATCGGCTACTTCGTGGATCTGGTCACGGGTGGCTTCGCGGACTCGGTGTGCCTTGGAAGGGTCAAGGGCGCGGGAGACCGTCGAAGCGTGCACACCGGCTTCTCGAGCCACATCGATGAGCGTCACCTCGGCCCGCTTGGGCACCGGTTGTAGCGAATCGACCAACTTCCACCTCCCGGGAAGATAGATTCCGACCGCCATCGTGGCACGGACCACCCGCGTATGCCAAACGTTTGCCGCAGGCTCGAGGCGCTGCGATTAGGTGGCCCAATCGATCAGGCCCCCTTGAAGCTCTTTCGGCCAAGACCTTCACCTCGGATCGATTCGGAGGCAATGTCTGAGAGCCTGAGCGGAATACCGGGCGGCCCACGCCGGTTGCCGGTGGGCGAGAGACGAAAGGGAACCAGACGAATGTTGGACGACAAGACGATCGAGTTGGCCAGGGGCAAGAACTTCGGAGTTATGTCCACGCTCATGGCCAGCGGGCATCCCCAGTCGCACATGATGTGGGTGGACACCGATGGTGAGCACATCATCATCAACACCGAGATCCATCGGACCAAGTTCAGGAACCTCGAACGCAATCCGCTCGTGACGGTCCTGATTTGCGAAACCGGCAACGCTTGGAACTACAGCGAGATTCGCGGCCATGTGGCCGAAATCGTACGGGGCCAGGAAGCTCGCGATCACATCGACGCCATGGCCAAGAAGTACTTCGGAGTCGATGACTACCCGAATCCGATCCAGTCTGAGAGGTTGATCGTCAAGATCGCCCCCGACCGGGTCATCACCTTTCCTCCACCCGGCATGGGCTCCTAGCCGCCGCCCCAACTGGGTCTCATCACGCCTCGGACCAATCGACCGCGATGTACTTGTGCTCGAGGAACTCCATGAGGCCCTCGTGTCCGCCCTCGCGGCCGAGTCCGCTCTGCTTGGTGCCGCCAAACGGCGCAGCCGGGTCGGAGATGAAGCCGCGGTTGACACCGACCATCCCCGTGTCGATGGCCTCTGATACCCGCAGTGCCCGGGCCAGATCCCCGGTGTACACGTAGGCGGCCAGGCCGTACTCGGTGCGGTTGGCCATCTCGATCGCCTCAGCTTCGGTCTCGAAGGAAACGACCGGAGCTACCGGCCCGAAGATCTCCTCGTCGAGGATCCCGTCGGCAGGGTCGACGGAGCCCAGGACGGTGGGCGCGTAATAGGAGCCCGGGCCTTCTGGCACCTGTCCTCCGGTGAGGACCGTGGCGCCAGAAGCAACGCTCGCATCCACCATGGCAGCGATCTCGTCACGAGCCGCCAGGTTGATCAATGGTCCGACGTCGGTCTCCCGGTCGAGGCCCGGCCCGACCCGGAGTGCTGCCATCGCCTCGGCCAGGCGGGAGCCGAACTCGTCGGCCACCGACGCCTCGACATAGAACCGATTGGCGGCAATGCACGACTCTCCGGCATTGCGCATCTTGGCCACCATGGCACCCTCAACCGCGGCCTCGAGGTCGGCGTCGGCAAAGACCAGGAATGGGCCGTTCCCACCCAGTTCCATCGAGCATTTGACGATTGACCGGGCGGCCTGTTCCAGCAGGACCCGCCCCACATGGGTCGAGCCGGTGAAGGACAGCTTGCGGGTGCGGGGGTCGTCGAGCATCGCTTCCACCACGTCGTAGCGGCGGGAGGGAATCACGTTGACCACGCCGGGTGGAACCCCGGCTTCCGTGAGCAGACCGGCGATGGCAAGCGCTGTCAGCGGAGTGTCCGAGGCCGGCTTCATCACCACCGTGGCGCCGGCGGCGAGGGCGGGGCCGATCTTGCGAGTTGCCATGGCGGCCGGGAAGTTCCACGGAGTAACCAGGATCGAGACGCCGACCGGTTGTAGGAGTACCAGGATCTTCTTGTCTCCACCGGGAGCAGTCTGGGCCGAGCCGACGGCTCGTACGGCCTCCTCAGCGAACCACCGGAAGAACTCGGCCGCATAGGTCACCTCGCCGCTGGCATCCGCCCAGCTCTTGCCGCTTTCACGCACAATCAGTTCCGCAATGGCGTCCCGCTGCTCGATCATCAACTCGAAGGCCCGCCGCAAGATCTCGGATCGGGCGCGGGGTGCGGTCGCCGCCCATGTGATCCCGGCCTCATGGGCGGCTGCGACCGCGGCAATCCCATCCTCAACTGCTCCGTTGGCAACGTCGGCGATCAAGTCATTCGTTGCCGGATCTGTGACGGCAAAGGTCGCACCGTCCGCAGCCGGTTGCCACTTGCCGTCGATGTAGAGGTCGGAGGGCGGAGTCATGAGGAATGTCGATTTCATGGGCATCCTTAGGTCAAACTGTCGGTTCTGGTCACGGAGCCTCAATGTACCGCACGGGCAAGCGATGCCGGCCGCCGGCTGAACGCCGGTGGTGCGACAGCCGTTGGCCGCTGGAACTAGTCAGTGGCGGCCTTCCGCTTGGCCCTGGTGACCTCGGCCCGGATCGGCATCGACTTGTAGTGCTCGTCGAGCGGGAAGCATCCCGAAATGAGGCCGTTGCGAGGGGCCGTCGTGCAGTCGCTGAAGGTTCGACAGATCCGGCGCCGGTCCAACTCGACACCCGCCAGGGTGTCGGCCGGCAGGTCGTGGTAACTGAGAGCCATGCGCCCCATCCCGACAAGGTCGACCCGATCGTTGCGCACCTGGTACTGGGCGACGTTGGGCAGCCACTCCTGAAGGTAGGAGTACCCGGTACCCACCATGACCATTTCTGGATGGCGGGACTTGAGCTCGGCTGTGGCATTGAGCATGCGAGCCACGTCGATGAGGGGATCGGTGGGAGGCTGATAGCCATCAGAGGGCGGGAAGTAGGCAGGACGCTGAGCGTGCGGGCAGTAGTAGGGACTACCCGTGGTCACACACATCAGCGAGACACCCAGATCTCTCAGTTCTCCGAGCAGTCGATCCGGTTCAGTCAGATCGATACCGAGTCCGCTACCGTCGCCGCCGAAAGCGTACGGGTACTCGCCGTTCAGCTCGGGGGCACCGGTTCCATCCGGTCCGGGGGAGTGGGGGATGAGGTCATAGATGCTGAGCCGAACTCCCACCCCGAGGTTGGGGAAGCGGGTCCGGATGGTCTCGATGGTGGTGCGCAGAAACCTGGTGCGGCCCGCGAAGTCGCCGCCATACGGTCCGGGACGTTCGATACCGCTCAGCAGCTCGTGCAGGAGATAGCCGTGGCAGGACTTGACATCGACGAAGTCGAACCCGGCCCCTTCTGCCATCTCAGCAGCCGACACGAACAATCCTCTCAGGTGGTCGAGTTCGTCGTCGGTGACGATGTCGCTTGGCGTGGCGTCGACTCGTTTGTCTAGCCACGGATGCTGGTAGGCGATCCGGGGGGCGGCTGCTCCGGCCGGCCGGGAGAACCGTCCCGAGTGGGTGAGTTGAAGACCAACGACCAGGTCATCAGTCCCACCGAACCGGTCGTAGTGCTGATCGACAAGACCGGCCCGCAGCGAGGCGATATCGTCGATGGTGTCGGCCTCGATGCGCAATTGATTGGGATTGGCCCGGCCCTCGTCGGCGACTGCCACCGCCTCGCCGCCCCAGATCAACTTGGCACCGCTATCGCCAAACCGCCGCCAGCGCCTCGTTACCAGTTCGGTGGGCCTGCCGTCGGCCGTGCCATCCCACCCCTCCATAGGGAGGATCGCAAAGCGGTTGCCGATCGTCCTCGAGCCGGATGATCCGAGTTGGACTTGGATCGGGCGGGCCAGAGGCGCCTCAGGCCCCGATTCCACCTGGTGGTCGAAGTCCAAATCCGCTCCGATCTCGTCCAGGTGGGCGGCGAGGGCTTGCGGGTCGGAGAGCTTGCGAACCTGGGTGATGCGCTTGCGCGCGGCCATTGCCTCAGTCCCAGTCGAGGAAGGCGGGCAGTCGGCGTTTGGCACGGAGCGTTCCGACTATGCCGAGGGGGAAGAACAGCAGCACGGCTACCAGCAGGGAGCCGGATATCACGATGTTGATCTCGCTGGAGCCGAACTGGGTGAGGCTGTATTCGTTAACCGTGACGATCAGGGCGGCTCCGATAACCGGCCCGGCCACAGTCCCGCGGCCGCCGATGATGGCCATCAGGACCATTTGAGCCGAGATAGCAACGGTGAAGAACAAGCTGGGCCGCACGAAGGCGAGCGAATAGCCCCAGATGGCACCGGCGACCCCGACCCAGAACGCGCTGAGGGCAAAGGCCACAAT
>JBPCTX010000008.1:0-3111 GCA_051011455.1 Acidimicrobiia bacterium
GGATTGTTTTGGTTTTTTTCTCCCTTTTCCCCCCCCCCTCCCTCCCCTCCCCCCCCCCCCCCCCCCCCTCTTTTTCCCCCGGGCCCGCCAGGATCACGCAGTCCCACTCTCGGGAGAGGACGGCGGCGAGCCGCTCGGACAGTGTGGGACCCCGGCCGGGCGTCCAGCGCCAGTCCGGGGCAGGCACTTCCCATTGAGCGCCGGCATCGGCCAGCTGGTGTGAGCTTGGCCCGGCGTCCCCTCCGTGCTCAGCCCAAACGGTCGAAGTCGCTCCGGCAACGGTGAGCGTGGCAATCATCTCGAGCTGGCGTGCCTCGCGGCCGGTTCGACGCCGGTCGGGCAAATGATCGACGATCCAGAGTATCTGCTTCAGTGGGCTGGTCACCAACGATCCTTCATCGCCCGATTGAGCAGCCCCCACTTCCAGGGCAGCGCCAACCTGACCCGATCTCGAAACCCGTGAGTTTCGGCCCATCGCCTGATCTGGCCTTCCTCAGTTTGGTAGTCGACTCGGTCGTCTGGCTCGTCGAGATCAATGCTCGACAGGCCCGCCAGGTTGGGAGTTGGAAGGATGCCGCCGGTTGTTACCCACGCAGGCAACAAGGGAGATTGGACGCTGAGCCGGCCGTGCGACGAGCCTCGCATGGGCAGCGCCAGGAAGTTGGTGTGACCGGCGTGGGTCAGGCTGGTGGCGGCCTCGACCAGCTCGTGGAGGTTCTCCGAGTGGTGCAGCAGGCGGCGCACCGACGGCCAGGCTTCCATCCGGAAGCCGAGAACATTGAAGGCGATGCGGGCCGGATCCGGCTCTCCTAGGTACGGCCCGGTATCGCACACTGTCACCAGTCCGACGCGGGAAACTCCCGGGAGACGCCATAAACGCTGTGCCAGCCGCGTCGCCTCCGGCGTGTGGATGATTACCGACTCCTCGTGCGCCAGCCCGTCGATGGTCGGCACCAGGTCGGCCAGGGGACCTTCCGAAGGGACCAGGATCGGGGCCGGGTGTTCGGCCTTGGTGGGGCGGGCGTCGCTGAGCCGCCGGATTGACGAAGGTGCACCTTCCAGAATGATGGCCGCTACCTCCCTGGCCCGGTCGGCCACGGCCTTGACTGTCAGGTCTGACGGCCGGGCGGCGACAATTGCGTCCACCTGTGACAGCAGTCCGGCGGCTACTCCGTCACTGGAGGGTTCGGCCATCTCGACTCTCCCCACCAGACGAGTCGGCAGGCTGCTACGGACGATGTCGCGAGTGGTCTCCTGGTCGGCAGCAATGTCCGGATGAATGACCACAAACGTGGTGTCGGGACCGGGCTGTACCCGGAGCTCGGCCCGTTCGACCAGGTCGACCAGCCCCGCAGGGCCTTCGCTCAGGGCCACCACGGCCACACGTCCTACCGGATGGGTCGGAGGACGGGTAGTGGGCAGGTCGGCCAGCGAATAAGTGGGTGGGAGATCCTCCGGGATGAGCCCGTATGACTCGGGCGCCGCGTCACTGACCAGAAAATCTGCCGCGGCCAGCGCTCCGGTCGCCGCCCACATCACTCTGCCGCTGTGGGCGAACAGCCCTGGCTCAGCCGTTACAACTCGCACGTCGCGGATCGGCCCGGCCCCCAGTGCGATGCCCCGTGGAACCGCCTCCAGGCGGGACTGATACCAGGCCCAGTCTGTTGTTCTGGCCGAGTCGTGGACGATGGCGTCGAAAGGCTGTTTGAGATGGCTGTCGAGTAGCAGTCGGGCCTGGAACTCCTCAGCTGAGTGCTGGGCGCCGTCGGCGAAGGTGACGGTGCGTTTGGGAGAGACGCTCACGTGGATCCCGGCCTCTTCGAGCAGGTCGGTACCTTCGCTCTGGTAGTCGGCGAAGACGGTCACGTCGAAGTCTCCGCCGGCTTCCAAGATCCACTCGGCGTCGATGGGACCCGCCGCCAACTCGCGGCGTAGGGGAATGTGCGAGGCGACGTAGGCGATGCGCATCAACGGAACGCTCTCGGTTGGCGGTTGCTAGCGCATGACGCGATGGCGGGCTCCCTTGCTGGCCGGTCATGGTAAACGGCTCCCTCGCCGCCCTCGACCATGGTGATTTCGGCCCTCAGTCGGCGGCTCGCAGCAACTCGAACACAGGTGTCGGGTCGGAGAACCCCTTCAAGGTCCGATCTCCGGCGGCATCGAAGGCGAACCCGCGATCCGTCCCCAACTCGTGGACCGTCTCCGAGACGAGAATGCCTCCGG
Source organism: Acidimicrobiia bacterium (assembly GCA_051011455.1). Lineage (GTDB taxonomy): Bacteria > Actinomycetota > Acidimicrobiia > Spongiisociales > SHLN01 > SHLN01. Next base: position 2,224 of record JBPCTX010000008.1, read on the forward strand.
CGTCGGCGGCATCGCAAACGCGGCTGGCCAGGTTCACAGCATTGCCGAAGATGTCGTCGTTGTGATGGACCGGCTCGCCGGCCGCCATGCCGATCCGTACCCGGAGCGTGGGTGACTGGCCGGCCTCGGCGCGAGCGTCGAAGCCGTCCTGAATCGCCAGGGAGCACTCCAGAGCCCGGGCCACGTCCTCAAACGATGCCATGATTCCGTCACCCGTGTGCTTCACCTCGCGGCCTTGAGTTGTGACCAGGGCCCGCCGGATGATCAGATCATGCTCGGTCAGCAGAAGCATGAATTCCGCTTCCCCCACGTTCTGCAGCAGCGCGGTGGATCCCTCCAAGTCAGTGAAGAGGATGGTTCGGAACGGGTTCTCGATTTCGGTGTGATCGGATGGGTCGGTCATGTTGCCGAGGAATCGGAGGACGTTGTCCTCAGAGACACTGATGATCTCGTGGGGAATAAGCCCGTGTGACTCGAGGTGCACGGCCTCTACCTGGCTCTCCTCATCTGCCTTGGCCAAGCAGAACACCTGGCCACTGGAATCGTCGAACCAGTAGGTCACAAAGAGGACGCCATGCTCTTCCGCCAGCTCAAGATCGCGGGCGTGGGCTTCCGCCACCATTTCGGGCGTTGATCCCGGCACGTCATGGCGGTCCATGAACAGCTGCATCTACTACTCCTCGCTTGTCCGTTGGCCCGGCCGGGAGGTTACCCGCCGACTGCGCACTCGTGCGACGTTCAGGAGATGGGCGACGGCTCGGCCTCGTCACTCCGGCGGGGTCGCTCAGGGCATGCTCCACCGGCCGAGGACGACGACTCGCTCGCCGTCTTGCATGGCCGTGCCTTGCATCACCAGGCCGTCTTCAACCCAGGCGAGGTGGTACGGCC
>JBPCTX010000009.1:0-2873 GCA_051011455.1 Acidimicrobiia bacterium
CGGCGGCGCTCTTCGGATAGCTGGCGTTGTATCCCGGGAACCCGGATGCGAACTCGGGGACCATGCCCATGCCGACGGAGTGGGCGTTGCGCCCTGTGAGCAAAGCGGCGCGGGAGGCCGCACAAACAGGAGTGGTATGGAAATTGTTGAACCGGAGCCCTTGCTCCGCAATCCGGTCAAAGTTCGGCGTGTCGGCCGGCCCCACGAACGAGCTCATGTGGCCAAAGCCGATGTCGTCGCCCATGATGAGCAGCACGTTGGGCGCACCTTTCGGCGGCTCGACCGACTGGGGCCAGTCCGGCGTTGAGTCCTTGAGGCGCTTCTCGATCGTCCCCTGAAACTCGGGATCCGGCAACGGCAAGACCGTGCGGTCAACTTCTTGCTCTGGCATTCCTTCTTCGATGACCGTCTCCCTTGGTTCAGTTGGGTTCTACTGGTTCGATGCCCTGCGTCCTGAAGCTGCCGGTTGAGGCGATAGCCGGGCCGTCGGAAGCTGGGCGAGCAGTGATAGTAATCACAAGTTGATCCCAGATCGCCCGGTATCCGCCATATCGCCCGCCGGGACCTCGACTGTGACTTGGCGCGGAGTACGCGAAGATGAAGCTACGTGGATCCAATGAAGAGCAATGAACCAACCCCCCGGGAACGCATCATTCTGATTGGTGCTGGTGGGCACGCCAAGTCCGTGATCGGAGTGCTAGAGCGGGAAGACAGATGGGACCTGGTCGGTCTGCTCGATGATGACCCGCGCACCGATTCGGTACTCGATTACCCGGTCCTGGGGGATCGAGAGAAGGCCCCAGATCTTCACGATTCGGGGATAACCCGGGCACACGTCTCGATCGGAGACAACGCCACACGATCAACACTGGCATCGGAAATGGCCGAGATCGGATTCACGCTCGTAAGCATCTTCGACCCGACCGCAGTGCAGTTCGATCACACCCGCGTTGGCGCCGGGTCTTTCATACATGCGTACGCGGTGCTGGGAGCAACGGTTCAGATCGGGGACCTGGCAATCATCAGTGTCCACGCCGCGGTTGGGCATGACAGTGTGCTTGGCAACAGCGTTCACCTGGCACCCAAGGTTCAACTGGCAGGCGATGTGAAGGTCGGCGATGGCACATTCCTCGGCACGGGTACGGTGGTGCTGCCAGGGGTAACGATCGGCACTGGCGTTGTTGTGGGAGCTGATTCGCTGGTCAACCAAGACGTCGAAGACAACACCGTTGTCGCCGGCGTTCCCGCCCGCCCGCTCAAGCAAGATCGTCGATGACCACCCAGGCAACGCCGCGGACGCCGCTCTATTTGTGCCGATATGTGCGGTCGGGGGAGTGGTGCTCGGCGTTCTGTCGGCGCCTCGGGGACTTGCGCTACCAGCGCCTCGGGATAGACGCGGATCTGATCCAATTGGAAGTCCGCTGCAGCGCAACTCGCTGACCTCGGAGTTTCACTGAGTGCCCCAGACTGACAGGGTTTTGAGTACCGGTTGCTTTGGCTCGTTCCGCTTCCGGCTCGGCCCGCCACGGTCTTGACCTCCCCGGCTCGGCTATCAACGGTGGAGCCGAACTCGCTCAGGACCTGATGAACACAGGCCATTTCGCCGTGGGCCCGGTGGGGATCGAACCCACGACCTTCGGATTAAAAGTCCGCTGCTCTGCCGATTGAGCTACAGGCCCAGCGCGAGAAGCGTAGTCATGACTTACCTGACGCTCTCGGGAAGGTTCTCAAACTCGGGCGTCCTCTGGATTCCCTGCATCAGGGCCACCAGATCGTCGGGTGGGTTGATGAGTTTGCGGGCGGACAAGTCGAGCCAGCCGGCTTCGGTGGTGATAACGGCGGCGATCGACTCACCGCCGTCCCTGAGTACGACGTTGCGGAACCGGAAGCGCGACATGCGCGGGCTGGCCCCGTCCAGCCACAGTTCGATGCGGATGGGGTCGAGATGGCGAACCTCCCGCCGATAGTCGACGTGATCCGAGCGGATCACCGGACCGATCCGGCGTCGCTCGAATTCCTCGACCGGGAAGCCGCTCTCCTCGAAGAAACGCATTCGGCAGTGGACGGAGACATCCAGGAACGCCGAATTGCGCATGTGGTGATTGGGGTCGCATAGCAACCAGTCGGCTCTGGTTTCGTAGAAGAACGGTTGGTCCACCGCTATCCAGGCCCGGTCGCCACATCAAAGCCGGCGGTGGACCAATCACTCCACGAGCCGGGATACAGCTTCGCCGTGCCCAGGCCGGCGTGCTCGATTGCCAGCAAGTCGTGACAGGCCGTGACCCCGCTTCCGCAGTAGAACACGGTCTCCTGCTCGCTACCGACTCCCAGCTCTCGGTAGCGGGCCGCCAGCACGTCTGCGGGCAGGAACCGCTTGTCGGGACCCAGGTTGGACTCATAGGGGGCGTTGCGGGCACCGGGGATATGCCCGCCGACCGGGTCGATGCTCTCGTTCTCCCCGCGGTAGCGATCGGCCGAGCGGGCATCGACGGCGAGCACCGAGTCGAGGCGCTCTCGCAGGGCCTCCCGGTCGACCGTGATATCCGGCTGGAGGTTCACCGACAATTCCCCACGACCATGGATGGAAAGCTCCTCGGTGACCTCACCCCCGCCATTGATCCAGGCGGTGATTCCCCCATCCAGCACATAGGCCCGCTTGTGGCCGATAGCGCGCAGCATCCACCACAGTCGGGCGGCCACCCCACCACCCCGGTCGTCGTAGGCCACCACCACGCTCCGATCTCCGATCCCCAGGTCGGCCATCCGCTCGGCGAAGACATCCCAGGGGGGCAGCGGATGGCGTCCGGGGCCCTCCGCGGCCGACAGGTCGGCGTCGAGATCCACGTAGAAGGCGCCCGGGATGTGAGCCGAGC
>JBPCTX010000010.1:0-2760 GCA_051011455.1 Acidimicrobiia bacterium
CGACGGTCCTGTACTTGCTCATGTGGCAGTTGGAAGCACCTTTCCTGGGCTGGGTGATCGCTTCGATTCTGATCGGCCTCGGCTTCACCTTCTTCTCGGGGGCGGTCGAAGCCTGGCTGGTCGATGCTCTCAATGCCTCCGGGTTTGACGGCGAGTACGAGACCGTATTTGCCAAGGGTCAGACCACTCTGGGAGTGGCGATGCTGGTGGGATCGGTGGCAGGCGGGTTCGTGGCCCAGGCCACCAACCTTGGCGTTCCCTACATTCTGCGAGCGGTGCTGCTGGCGCTGACGTTCGTTACTGCTTTCTTCGCCATGCGAGACATCGGTTTCACTCCCCGGCGGGGCGGCCGGCCGGTCGCAGAGGTGCGGAGAGTGCTGACGGCGTCGTTGGACAACGGGTGGCGCAAGCCGCCGATCCGGTGGCTGATGCTGGCCGCTCCCTTCACCGGGGGAGTGGGGGTCTATGCCTTCTATGCCCTGCAGCCCTACCTGCTGGAGCTGTACGGGGATCCCAACGCGTTCGGGATCGCCGGAATGGCGGCTGCGATTGTGGCCGGCGCCCAGATCGCGGCCGGACTACTGGTGCCTCTGGCTCGGAAACTGTTCCGTACCCGGACGGGCATGCTGGCCGTTTCGGGGGTTGTCAGCGCGGCCGCCCTACTGGCCATTGGTCTGACCTCGAGCTTCTGGGTGGCGATCTCGCTGCTGGTCGTCTGGTCGCTGGCCTTCTCAATCAGCATGCCGATGCGACAGTCGTACTTGAACGGTCTCATCGACTCCGACCAGCGGGCAACGGTGCTGTCTTTTGATGCCCTGATGGCCTCGAGCGGTGGGGTTGTCGCCCAGCCGGCGCTGGGCCGGGCCGCCGACGTCTGGAGCTATTCGGCCTCCTACGTGCTCAGCTCCACCATCCAGGTTCTAGCCGTCCCCTTCGTCCTATTGGCTCGCCGAGAAAAAGCCCCCTCGGACCCCATAGAACCAGCAAACGCCTAGGAACTCCTCAGGAAGAAGACGGGTGGCGAAGAAGCAACTGGCCTTTGGAGTTGTTGGCCGCCGGAGGCGGGGAAGCGTTGTCTGGAGTTGCGAAGCAACTCCTCAGCAACGGCAAAGCCGTTGCCTAGACCTTTTCGATCTTTCCGGCCTTTATGCAGCTGGTGCAGACGCGGATCCGCTTGGAGTTGGTGCCGTCCTTGACCCGCACGCGCTGGATGTTTGGATTCCACCGGCGGCTGGACCGCTTATGGGAGAAGCTGACCTGCTTGCCGAACCAGGGCTGCTTCCCGCATACTTCACATATCGCTGACATAAGACCTCCAAGCGGCGAAAGGGTAACACGGTTCCCGTCCCAGGCCAGTCGGCAAGCGGCCGCGGGTGGCGAGTCGGACCCGACTCATATACTCGGCTGATGCCCGTCAAGACGACACTGAAGGTCCAGGGCCTCAAGAATGTCATTCAGCGGTTCTACGACCGATTGCACGAGCACCGCGAAGCGCTCAATCGCCTGAACGTCTACCCGGTTCCCGATGGCGACACCGGAACCAATATGGCGCTGACGGTGGCCTCCGTTGTCGAGGAGGTGTCCGATGCCGAGACCATGGAGGAGTTGTCTGCCGCCATCGCGCATGGCTCTCTGATGGGGGCGCGCGGCAACAGCGGGGTGATTCTCAGTCAGATCTTGCGCGGCCTGGCAGATACTTTCCGGTCGGCGGAGTCCGTTGGTGCCGACCAACTCGTCGACGCCTTCGACCGCGCCTCGGAAGCGGCCTATCAGGCTGTGATGCGGCCGGTGGAAGGCACCATACTCACTGTCTTGCGCGAGTCGGCTGAGGCGGCCGCTCAAGCCGACACCCCCGAAGGCGAGGAGTTGGCAGCGCTTCTTAAACGCACCTACGAGCGGGCCGAGGCCTCATTGCAGAACACTCCGGAGTTGTTGCCGGTGCTGAAGGAGGCCGGCGTGGTGGATGCCGGCGGGGCCGGCTTCCTGCTGTTGATGGCGGCCTTCCTGGAAGAGGTCACGGGCGAAGAAACGGTCCTTCCTGCGGAGATATTCAAAGCGGTCGCAGGCGTCATAGCCGATGAGCCGGGCCGGAAGCACGACATCAGCGGGCTTCGCTACGAGGTGATGTTCTTCCTGGAGGCCGAGGAAGATGGATTGCAGGTCTTCAAGCAGGAGTGGATGGAGATCGGCGACAGCATCGTGGTTGTGGGCGGAGACGGCACATACAACTGTCATATCCACACCGATGACATCGGCGAGGCAATTGAAGCCGGGATCAGGGCCGGTCGGCCCTTCCGGATTCAGATCACAGACCTGCTCGACCAGGCGCACGAAGAAGCCGTACACCATCATCCGTCGACGTTCGAGCCCCTGCCGGCCTTCGCCACGGCCGACGTCGGAGTAGTGGCGGTTGCAGTCGGTGGAGGCATCGTGGAGATGTTCCGCCAGCTGGGAGTCCAGGGAGTAGTGGTCGGGGGCCAGACGATGAACCCCTCTACCGAAGAGCTGCTGGCAGCGGTGGAGTCGGCTCCGGCCGCCGCCGTGGTGATCCTGCCCAACAACAAGAACATCGTGCCGGTGGCCGAGCAGCTGGATGCTCTGAGCGACAAGCGGGTGGTCTGCGTCCCGACCCGCTCGGTGCCCCAGGGCATGGCGGCCATGGTGTCTTACCTGCCTTCCGGCCAGTCCATCGAGGATGTGGCGGCGGCCATGCAGTCGGCGATGGGCGACGTCTCGAGCGGAGAAGTCACGAGGGCGGTG
>JBPCTX010000011.1:0-2593 GCA_051011455.1 Acidimicrobiia bacterium
CCTCGGGGGTGTTCTCGGAAACCCACCACCCCATGGCATAGAACTCCCTGTACTGCGGACGATCGCACGGATACCCGTTGCGGTACGAGAACTGGCACTCGACCCTGAAGGGCACGACGCTTCCGGACGCGATCAGGGCCACGGTGGCGACACCGGCCGCCACCAGCCCCATCAACGCATAGCCGACCCTCGGGCCGAGACGCTGCAGGGCATCCACTGTTCCCACCGCACCGAAGATGACCAGGAGAGAAAGGATGGGGAGCAGGAAGCGCCGATCGGTCCACACCGGCGGCCACAGCAGAATGAGGCCCACGTAGAACGCCACCAGGAGATGCGCCACGCTGAACTTGCGGACGGCCGAGCGCAGCCACCCGAATAGCACAAGCGAACTCAGGACGACCCCGACGACGGCGGTGCCGGCGACAGTCTCCCTCCTCACCGTCCTGAAACCGAACGAGCCCGGGAGTTCCGAACTGACATACCGCCAGAGATTGGTCGCCGCCCGTGCCGGAAAGTCCACCAGGCTCACCGTCCCGGCCTCCGGTACATAGGGATTTTCCTGGATGAGCTGTTGCAGGTAGCCCGGCTGAGAGGGCTGCGCGAAGTGCTGATACACGGCCCAGCCGACCACGCAAACACTGGCGACCGTCACGGCGGCCAGGAATCGACGGCCATCCCTGGACAGCAGCGTCCAGACGACCAGGGTGAGCAACACCGACAACCCTGCCGTGCGGGTGAAGAAGGCCGCGGCAGCGGCGGCCAGTGCCGCGGCCCCCACTCGACGATCTTCCAACGTGGCAGCGACGACCGACAACAGGAAGAACGTGAAAGCCGCCTCTGAGAGGACCCTATGAGAGAAATCCAGGAGCACCGGAGCCATTGCGAACAGCCCGGCCGCCACGAAAGCGACCCGGTGACCCAGCAGGGACCGGGCGATCCGGTACGTCAGCCACACCGAACCCGCAGCGAACACGAGCGATGCCGCCTTGAACAGCTGGAGACCGCCGATCCAGCTGACGCTGGCCAGGATCAGGGGGTAGCCCGGCGGGAACTTGGCGTGCAGTGGCGAGCCCGGGAGATGAATGTCCCGGAAACCCAGACCGTTGCGGAGCGATTCGCCGAGGACCATGTAGTGGCCCGCGTCCGCGCCCGGGAAAAGCGTCGGATCAAAGACAAGCACGGCAAGAAGCACGTGGGCAGCGATGAGGATGGCCGGGGCTACACCCCCGTCCGATCCTCCGAGGGTCGGCGCATCCGGCGCAGGGCAATCCGTCGAGTCGGTCCCTCTACCGGTGCTCCGCCCGATCACCTTCGAAGCTCTCGCCGAAGATCCTCGACCTCGGCCCGGAGCCCTGCTATCAGTTCGGCGATGAGCCCGGCCACGAACAGCAGGCCTCCAAGGAGGACGAGGAACACGACCAGGGTGAGGAGCGGTCGGAAGCCCGCGCCGAGCGCGTAGCGAAGCACCAGGGCCACGATACCGACCAGAACTCCCATGCTCGCCAGGAAAATGCCGGTAAGCCCGAAGAAGAGCATGGGCTTGCGGCTGAACACCAGTTGGAACCACACCGCCACCAGGTCGAGCAGGCCGACCACGACCCGGCCCTGTCCACTGTATTTGGACACGCCGTGTCTCCTGGGGTGGAGATCGATGTCGATTTCACCGATGCGAAAACCGCGATCGTGTGCCAGCACCACGAGGTAGCGGTGCCAATCGTCCCGCAGGTGGATTTCCTCCACGACCTCGCGACGGAATGCCTTCATCGAGTTCAAGTCGCGCACCGGTACGCGAAAGACCGCCCGGGAAACGGCGTTGTAGACCCCGGACACCATGCGCTTGGGGTAGTCTCCAACTTTGCGTCCGACCACCACATCGTTGCCATCGTCCAGGGCGTCCAGGAAACGCGGAATCTCGTCCGTGGAGTGCTGGAGATCGGCGTCAAACAAAACGAATCGGGGAGCATCGCTTGACCGCGCGGCCGTGACCAGCGCTGCCGTCTTGCCCTTGTTGACACGATGACGCAGAAACGCGGTTCGGTCTTCGAGACCCGAGGCTTCGGCCGCTTCCCGGGCCGCCTCCAGCGTCCCATCGCTCGAGCCATCGTCAACGAGAACGACCTCGCCGTTCAACTGGAATCGCTCGAACGTCCCCGCCAGATCCTGAAACAGATCCGACATGTTCTCCACCTCGTCGAAGGCGGGGATGATTACCGCGAAGGGTCTGGGTGTCGGCGGGAGAGGGTCGACGGGAGACAACCCGGACTCGGTCATACTCTCTTTCGCATCCTCGCAGACAGGATTCCAAGTTGATCCCTGTATTTCGCGACCGTCCTCCTGGCGATCTGGACGCCTTCATTCTTCAGGACATCCACGATGGCCTGGTCGGTCAGGGGCTTCTTCGGATCCTCATCGGCCACAAGCTTCTCGATCCTCGCCCGGATACCCCTCGCCGACACGTCCTCGCCGTAGTCGGTCGACAGGCCCGAGGAGAAGAAGAACTTGAGGGGCAGTACCCCCCTCGGTGTCTGCACGTATTTGTCGTTGGTCACTCTGGATACCGTTGACTCGTGCATATCGATGTGCTCGGCCACCT
>JBPCTX010000012.1:0-16876 GCA_051011455.1 Acidimicrobiia bacterium
ACCTGACCATGGACGACGAAGCGGTCAAGGGCGAGATGCTGGCCATGGCTATGGCGGCCCGCAACTCCGGAGGCATCGTTATCGCCCAGGCCAAGACTCTGGCGGCGGCTAAGAGCCTGCCGGCCCGGTCGGTGGTAGTACCGGGTGCCCTGATCGACCTGGCCTATCTGGACCCGGACCAGACCCAAACTTACGCCACAGCCCACTCCCCCTACTACTCGGGGGACATGCGCCGACCCAGCACCGACGCCGGAGATCCGCCACCTCTCGACGTGCGCAAGGTCATCGCCCGCCGATCACTCCTCGAGTTCCGGCCAAACGACATCTGCAATCTCGGTTTCGGCATCAGCCAGATGATCGGGGCCATCACCTGGGAGGAAGGTATCGAGGATCGTCTGGTGCTCACCGTCGAGCAGGGGATCTTCGGAGGCGTCCCGGTCGCGGGCAACGAGGGTGGAGCCGGCTTCAACTACCAGGCCATGATCGACCAGCCCTATATGTTCGACTTCTACGACGGCGGAGGCCTCGACATCGCCAGTCTTTCGTTCGCTCAGATCGACTCACGCGGCAACGTCAACGTCCACAAGTTCCCGGGCCGCCTGCGTGGGCCGGGCGGATTCCCCAACATCAGCTCCCGGACCGGGCGGATCTGTTTCGTCGGAACCCTGACCACGTCCGGCCTGCAGGTGGACGTGAGCGACGGGCAACTCCGGATCGAGACCGAGGGAACTCTGCAGAAGTTCGTCGGAACGGTGGACGAGGTGAGCTTCAGCGGAGCGATGGCCAACCGGCGAGGCCAGCAGGTTCGCTACATCACCGAGCGGGCCGTCTTCGAGCTGGGCGATGGGCACGTGACTCTCATCGAAATCGCCGAGGGTCTCGACCCGGAAGCCGACGTGATCGCCCACATGGGGTTCGTACCCGAGATCTCCAAGGAGCTGACCACCATGGATCCCCGCGTCTTTGCCGCCGGCGCCATGGGACTTGCTTCGGAGTTCGGGGTGCCCAGATGAGCGCCCGGCTGATCGTTGTCGAGAGCGGACCGATCACCACCATTCGGTTGGAGAACCCGCCACTCAATCTCGTGACGGTTGAGCTCACCCAGAGCCTCAATCGAGCCTTAGCCGCCATCGAAGCCGACCCGGAGGTCCGGTGCGTGGTGGTCACCGGCACCGGCGAACGCGCCTTTTGCGCCGGATCTGATGTCAAGGAGTTCGAGTCCCTCCAGGGTCGGGTCGGCGAAGGCAAGCTACTTCTGGAGAAGGCCGTCTACCGACGGCTCGCCCTCCTGCCGGTTCCCACCATTGCCGCCATTCAGGCTGACGCACTGGGAGGCGGCCTGGAGCTCGCCCTGTGCTGCGACCTGCGGGTGGCCGACGAGCGGTCAAAACTCGGCCTGCCCGAGGTTCGGCTCGGGGTCATGCCCGGCTCGGGCGGCACTCAGCGCCTTCCCCGCGTGGTGGGAATAGCCAAGGCCAAGGAGCTCATCCTCACGGGCGAGATCATCAGCGCCGCCGAAGCAGCCCGGATCGGCCTGGTCAATCGAGTTGCCGCCGCCGGTGGGGCCCTGAGCGAGGCCCTTGGCATGGCGGAGACCATCGCCGCCCGGGGGCCACTGGCAGTGCGCGAGGCCAAGCGGGCCCTGGACGCGGCCGGTGACGCCACCCTCGACGACGGGCTCGCCTACGAGCTCGACGCCTCCGAGCGGATATTCGCCTCCCGGGACATGTTGGAGGGGGCACAAGCGTTTTTCGAAAAAAGACCACCCCGGTTCACCGGTGAGTGATCGCAACTTTGGTGAGAGGTAGAAATGACGAACGACAATCAAGCGACTTCCAACGTCGACCGGTTCGGGGTGTTCCTCCCCTCCTTCGTATGGCCGGGTGACGGTCCGGATCGAGCCCAGGGAATCATCGACTTCGCCCGTGAGGTCGAGAACACCGGCTTCGACTCGATCTTCATCACCGACCATCTCCTCGCCGCCAAACAGTTCTATTCGGTTTCGTTTCTGGAGCCGTTGACGACGCTGTCGCTGGTGGCGGCAGTCACTGAGCGAGTCAAGCTGGGCACCTCCGTGCTGGTGATGCCCATCCGGGAGCCGGTTCTGCTGGCCAAACAGCTGGCCACGATGCAGTTCCTCTCCAACAACCGAATCGTGCTGGGAGCCGGGATCGGATGGTATCCGCCGGAGTACACCAATACCGGGGTCAAGAAGTCCGAGCGGGGGGCCCGCACCGACGAGATGCTCGAGATCATCGTCCCCCTTCTCGAGGGAGAGACGGTCACCTATGAGGGCAAGTTCTACTCCGTCGAGGATGTGCTGATCGAGCCGCGGTCGAGCGAGCGACCGGAGGTCTGGATCGGAGGCGGTTCCCAGCTGGCCGACCCCGGTTCGCCCGATCTGCCCCGGATCGTGGAGCCGGTCAAACGGCGCATCCTGGCCTCCGAGGGCTGGGTGCCCCGGCCGACCTGCCCGCCGGAAGACATAGCCAGCGACTGGGAGGAGCTGCAGACCTACTTCACCGAGCACGGCCGCGATCCCGGCGAGTTGCTGGTGGCTCACGAGAACTTCTATCACTTCGTGGCCACCGACGACAAGGCCAAAGCCCGCCAGGAACAGCACGAGGCGATGCTCAAGGTCATGAGCGAAGCGCGGGGCCCCGAGTACCTGGAGCGGGTCTACCTGTTCGGAACCCCGGACGAGGTGGTCGAGTCCCTGCAGGCCAGGGTCGATGCCGGCGTGCAGAGCTTCATGCTCCACACGATGACACCCGATCCGGCCCAGCTAGAGCAATGGGCCACCCACATCATCCCGCACGTACGCTTTCCCGACTGATGACGCGCCGCGTCGCCCTGATCGGCAACCCGTTGAAGCGGCCGCATTCGGCCGTGATGCACAACGCTGCCTTCGCCGCACACGGCATCGACGCCAGCTTCGAGCTGCGGGCAATCGAGCCCGATGAGGTCGGGCCGTTCTTCGCTGCGGCGCGCAGGTCGGAATGGCTGGGCTTCGGAGTCACCGCCCCCTACAAGCAGGTGGCGATGAACCATCTCGATGAGGTAGAGCCCGGCGCCGCCGCTATCGGAGCGGTCAACAACGGAGTGCGGCGTGACGACGGTTCACTGGTGGGGTTCAACACCGACGCCGCCGGCTTCACGGCGGCTGTGGAATCGACCGGAACGTCCGTCGCCGGCCGAAGGGCCGTGGTGGTGGGAGCCGGCGGGGCGGCCCGGGCAGTGGTCTGGGCGCTGCTCGACGCCGGGGCCGAGCAGGTGTTCGTCGCCAACCGCACGCCGGAGCGGGCCCGCGACCTGGCCGACAGCCTGGCCGGATACGGGACGGTGGTGCCGGGAGCAGCCGATGGGCGGCAATTCGCCACCGCACTCAACTCGGCCGCCAGCGCCGTCAACGCCACCACCGTTGGAATGACCTCGGACGCAGTTGCCTTCGACGTGACCGGCCTTCCGGAGGACGCCCTGGTATTCGACCTCGTCTACGTCCCGCCGCAAACCCCGCTGGTGCGGGCAGCCGCAGGCCGCGGCCTGGCGGTCTGCAACGGCCTCGAGATGCTGGTACGCCAGGGCGAGATCGCCTTCGAGCGCTGGACCGGGATCGGATCTACCGCCGATGTCATGCGAAGTGCGCTCGAAGATTGGGCGGCCGAGTCCGACCGGGAGGAGTGAGTTGAGGCGTCGCACCGATCGCGCCCTTTCCGTTGCGGGTCTCCCTCCCCTGGAACGGTCGGCCTGGGTTGAGGTCGACATCGACGCCCTCATCGCCAATGCCTCCGCACTCGGCTCCCTGGCCGAGCCCGCCGCGCTGGGAGCGGTGGTGAAGGCCGACGGCTACGGACACGGCCTCGAGGTAGCCGCCCGCTGCGCGGTCGCCGGCGGAGCCAAGTGGCTGTGCGTTGCCGACGCGGCCGAAGCCACCCGCCTCCGCCGTGACGGCTACGAGGGGAGGATCTTCGTCCTCTACCCGGTGCCATCGGCCATGCTTCCAACGATGGCCGGCCTCGGTGTGGATGTGACGGTGGGAAGCATCCAGGAGGCCCGGAACCTCGCAGAGCACCTGCGGCCCGGCGACCCCATCCTGTCCGTTCACCTGGAAACCGACACCGGGATGACCCGGGGAGGAGTTGTCCCGGCCGACGCGGTCGCAGCTGCCGCCGCGATCGTCGCTGATCCGTCGGCCACCCTGGCCGGGGTGTGGACCCACCTGGCCGCACCCGAGGACGCCACGACAACCGGCCGGCAGCTCGACCGTTTCGATCTGGTGTTGACCCAGCTGGCCGAAGCCGGGATCGATCCGGGCGCCATCCATGCTGCGGCATCGGGCGAGCTGCTTTCCAGGAGCGTGGAGAGGCATGCATTTGTACGACCCGGCCTGGCTTTGTACGGAGTTCACCCCGGCGCCGGTGGCCGGCTACCCGAGTCGGTTGTCCCGGCCCTGGCCGTGAAAGCCAACCCGGTGCGGGTGGTTGAGGTGCCTCCCGGAACAGCCGTCGGGTACGCCGGGACCTGGACTGCCCAGAGGGTCTCGACCATCGCCACTCTCCCGATCGGCTATGTCGACGGCTGGTCCCGCTCGTCCTCACCGGGAACTTCGGTGTTGGTGGAGGGACAACGTGCCCCGGTGGTTGGCCGGGTGTCCTCGGACTCTCTGACGGTGGACGTAACCGGGATCGCCGATGCCGGGCTCGACTCGGAATTCACTTTGCTGGGGAGTGACGGAGCCGACGAGATCACCGCCGATGACGTCGCCGACGTTAGGGGCACAATCTCGTGGGAAGTCCTCCAGCAACTCAGTGCCCGGCTGACCCGGATCTACACGGTGGGCGGCCTCCCCGTCGCCTTCCGCCCCCAATCAACAACGACTATCACCACGGCGCCCGGCACGTTACTCCCTTCCTATGGAGGGAGTTAACGTGCTGAATAGCATCGTGGACAACGCTTTCCACATCAGGAGATCCCAATGTCATCAAGAGCCGTAACCATCCCGCTGCAAGACGGTTCGCTGACTCAGCACACACTGGGTGAACCGATCCTGTTCCATCGCCCCCAGGCTCCGTTGACCAGCCGCCGCCCCTTTGCCGCGGCTCATGTCGTGGCAGACCCCCTGGCTGAGAACACACTCTCGTCGGGAGCGACCGTGGATTGGGATGCCACGATGGCTTTCCGCCGGCATCTGTGGTCGTGGGGCCTGCCGGTGGCCGAGGCAATGGACACAGCCCAGCGAGGCATGGGCCTCGACTGGCCAAACATCCGTGAGCTGATCGTCCGCTCCTCAGCCGAAGCGAAAGCAGTCGGCGGGGAAATCGCCTGCGGGGCCAACACCGACCAGCTTCCGGACGCCCCAGCAACTGTGGAGCGGATCGTGGAGGCCTACCACGAGCAAATCGATCTCATCGAGAGCCACGGCGGACAGCCGGTCGTGATGGCCAGCCGCCACCTCGCCGCGGTCGCCCGGGGCCCCGCCGACTATCAGCAGGCTTACTCAGAGGTGCTCGGAGGAGTCTCGGGCACCGCCATCGTGCACTGGCTCGGTGACATGTTCGATCCGGCCCTGGCCGGTTACTGGGGGTCGCCCGACATGGATGCGGCTGCCGACTCGTTCATCACCATGATTGCCGACAACGCCGCCAAAGTCGACGGCGTCAAGATCTCGCTCCTGGACAAGGAGCGCGAACTGGAGCTGCGACGGCGTCTCCCCGACGGCGTCCGCATGTACACGGGGGACGACTTCGACTTCCCCACCACCATCAAAGGCGACGGCGAGCGTCACAGCGATGCCTTCCTGGGAGCCTTCGATCTGATCGCTCCGGCCGCTTCGGCCGCCATCCAGGCGCTCGACGACGACGAGGTGGACCAGTTCGACAAGATCCTGGCGCCGACCCTTCCGCTCAGCCGGCACGTGTTCTCTCACCCCACCTATTACTACAAGACCGGCGTCGTCTTCATGGCGTACCTGAGTGGTCACCAGGATCACTTCCGGATGGTGGGCGGACTGGAGTCGGCCCGCTCGGTCGTCCATCTGTCCCACCAGCTGGTGCTGGCCGATCAGGCCGGGTTGCTGCCGGATCCCGACCTGGCTGCTCATCGGATGCGATTGGTCCTTGAATTGGCCGGGATCGCTCAGTCCTGACGGCTCTTTTCGTGACCTTATACTTTGCGCCAACGTAAGTCGGAAAACGGTTGCCATCGGGTCGCGCTAGCGCACCGGCGACGTCAGGAGGGCCGGAATGGCTACGAATCAGGACCGAGCGGACGTACTCATCGTGGGGGCCGGGGCATCGGGAGGCATCGCCGCCCGCTACCTGGCTGAGGCCGGGCTGTCGGTCGTCTGTCTCGAGCAGGGCCGCTGGCACGACAAGAGCGAGTTCCGCGGCCTCTCCCCCGACTGGGAGATCACCGGCCGCAAGCAATGGTTCCCCAACCCGACTATCCGGGGACTCCCCCAGGATTACCCGCTCAACGAGGACGAGAGCGATATCGCACCGCTGATGTTCAACGCGGTGGGTGGAAGCATGATTCTCTATGCCGGGGTGTGGCCGCGGATGCTCCCTTCCGACTTCAAGGTGAAGACGCTCGACGGGATCGCCGATGACTGGCCCCTCACCTACGAGGAATTGCAGCCTTACTACGAGCGGACCGAGGAACAGATCGGAGTGTCCGGCTTGGAAGGCGACCCGGCTTACCCACCGGGAGCCGGGCCGCAGCTGCCGCCCCTCCCGATCGGGCCGGGAGCCATGAAGATCGCCCAGGCGCATGACCGCCTCGGCTGGCATTGGTGGCCGGAGCCGAACGCCATTCTCTCCCGGGCCTACCAGGGCCGCCGCCCGTGCGTTCAGGCCGGGACCTGCCAGCAGGGATGCAATGAGGGGGCCAAGGCCAGCACCGACCAGACTCACTTCCCGCATGCCATCGAGCACGGCGCCGTCGTCATCACCGGAGCCCGGGTCAGTCGCATCGTGACCGAGAACGGCCTGGCGACCGGTGCCGAGTGGATCGACGAAGACGGCAACGAGCACTTCCAGGCGGCCGACGTCGTCGTGATGGCGGCCAATTCGATCGGCACCGCCCGCATTCTGTTGAACTCGGCCACTCCGGAGTGGCCGGACGGCCTGGCCAATTCGAGCGGCCTGCTGGGCCGCCGACTGATGATGCATCCCTTTGCGTCCGTCACCGGATTGTTCGACGATGACCTGGAGAGCTGGCAAGGCCAGTTCGGGTGCAGCATCGAGTCCTTCGAGTTCTACGAGACCGACGAGTCGCGCGGTTTCGTGCGCGGAGCCAAGTGGGGACTGGCACCTACCGGCGGGCCCATCAACATGGCTCTCCCGGCGCGAGCGGGCGAATCGGAATGGGGGCCCGACCACCACCTGCTGTTCCGAGAGCGCTTCGGACGAGGCCAGAGTTGGGGGCTGTTCGGCGAGGACCTGCCCAACGAGGAGAACCGGGTGGAGATCGACAACGATCTCACCGACTCGTCAGGCATCGCCGCTCCCAAGATCGTCTACAAGGTGGGTGAGAATTCCCGCAAGCTGCTGGACTTTCACATCGAGAAGGCCAGCGAGTCGATGCTCGAAGCCGGTGCCCACAAGGTGGAGACCGACAGTCTGATGAGATACTCGGGCTGGCACCTGCTGGGGACGGCCCGCATGGGTGATGACCCGGCCACCTCGGTGATGGACCGCTGGGGACGTTCCCACGATGTCCCCAACCTGTACGCAGTCGACGGCAGCCTGTTCGTCACTTCCAGTGGAACAAATCCCACCAGCACCATCGCCGCTCTGGCCTTGAGGACTGCCGAGCACATGGTGAAGGAACGCTTCAGTCAGGAGGTCCCGGTATGAGCGAGAGCATCGGAATCCGCCCATCGGTCAGCGATTCGGTTCGCAGGGCGCTGGAGACAATCGGAGGCCATCTCATCCCGGAGGCGCATGGGATGCCGTCGGCGGCCGCCATGGAGGTGGGCACCTCTCAGCTCGATGCCGTCCTCGCCTCCCGGCCCGACCTCGCTCCCCCGCTCGAGCGGGCGCTGGCAGATGTCGAATTGGGCGACATCGACGAGTTCGTAGCAACGCTCGAAGCCGAAGATCCCGAGGCGCATGGAGCGGTCACGCTGGCGATTGTGGCCGGCTACTACATGCACCCGACGGTGCACGAGTTGATCGGTTACCAGGGACAGGTCCCGAAGGACGCCCAGCTACTGGGCGAGCGAGAGATCTATCAGGACGGGTTGATGGACCTGGCGGCGAAAGTGATCGAGCGAGGACCGATCTATCGACCCACCCCCACCGCCGAAGACACGGAGTAAAGGAAGCCCGACAATGCCTGAGACCTACCTCAACTACATCAACGGGAGCTGGGTCCCGGCCGCCTCCGGGGACACGTATCTCAATACCAACCCGGCCCGGCCCACCGACGTGATCGGCGAGTTTCAGCGCAGCGGCCCGGCCGATGTCGACGCCGCCGTCACCGCCGCCGCCCGGGCCCAGGACGAGTGGAGACGAACCCCCGCTCCGCTGCGGGGAGAGATCGTGGCCCGCGCCACCCGCATGCTGGTGGAGCGCAAACCGAAGCTGGCCGAGGGCATCACCAGGGAGATGGGCAAGGTGCTGGTGGACTCCAGCTACGACGTTCAGGGTGCCATCACCTCCGGCGAATACATGGCCGGGGAGGGGCGCCGCATGTTCGGCGACACCGTGCCGTCCGGCCTTCCCAACCGCCTGGCAATGACAGTGCGGGCTCCGGTGGGTGTGGTCGGCATCATCACCCCCTGGAACCTCCCGATGCTGATGCCGGCCTGGAAGCTGTTCCCGGCGCTGGTTTGTGGCAACACCGTGGTGGTGAAGCCGGCCGAGGACACTCCGTTTACCGCGGTGAAGCTCTTCGAGATCCTGGAAGAAGCCGGAGTTCCGCCCGGCGTTGCCAACTTGATCACCGGCTATGGGCCTGAAACGGGCCAGCCACTGGTAGATCATCCGGATATCGACATGGTGTCTTTCACCGGCTCACGGGCCGTCGGCAAGCAGATTGCCGTTTCGGCGGGAGGCGAGTTGAAGCATGTCTCGTTGGAGATGGGCGGCAAGAATGCCCTGGTCGTTCTGGACGACGCCGACATCGGCGAGGCCGTGACAGGAGCTTTGTGGGGAGGCTTCTCGACGGCCGGGCAGCGATGTACGGCCAGCAGCCGGCTGGTAGTCGACCGGCGAGTGGCCGACGACGTGGTTGATGCGCTGGTCGAGGGCATGGACGCCCTGGTGGTAGGCGACGGACTCGACCCGGACACCACCGTTGGCCCGCTGATCAACGGCAAGCAGCTCGACCGCGTCCACTCCTATACCGGGATCGGAGTGGATGAAGGGGCCAAGCTGGTCATCGGGGGAGAAAAGCTGGAGGAAGGACTGGACGGCGGTTACTTCTACTCGCCCACGCTGTTCGATCAGGCCTCTCCCGACATGCGAATCTCCCAGGAGGAGATCTTCGGGCCGACGATCACCATCATCCGGGTCGACGGCGACCAGGAAGCGATCGATGTGGCAAACGGAACCCGTTACGGGCTGTCGGCCGCGGTCTACACCCGGGATACCGCCCGGGCTCTGCGCACCGTCAGCGAGTTAGACGCCGGACTCGTCTACCTCAACGCTCCCACCATCGGCTCCGAGATTCATTTGCCGTTCGGGGGCACCGGCGACACCGGCAACGGCCACCGGGAGTCGGGAACGGGGGCGATCGAGCAATTCACCGAGACCAAGACCGTGTTCCTCGACTACAGCGGCCACCTGCAACGCGCCCACATCGACGAGCCGACAGGCGACTGAGCTACCGGCGTCGACGCTGCCCGGCTTGGCGTCGTTAGGTTGAAGTCACGCCCAGGTCCCAAACGGAGGTCGTGTGGAGTTCCGGATCCTCGGTCCGGTGGAAGTAGCGGTCGACGGCGACCCGATCGACATCGGGCCCCGCCAACAGCGCAAGCTGCTCGCCCTGCTGTTGCTGAGCCCCAACCAGGTGGTGTCGACGGATCTCATCCTCGAGGAACTGTGGGGTGAGGAAGCCGGGGACCGCAAGAGCGCGCTGTGGACTCAGGTTTCACGCCTCCGCAACACATTGGAGCCGGATCGCCCACCCCGCGGCGACGGGACGGTCCTGCTGACAACCGATCACGGCTATCGGCTCATCGTGAAAGAGGACTCCCTGGATGCCGGCCGGTTTGAGCAGGCGACTCAGGAAGGCCGCGATCTTCTGGAAACCGACCCGGCCCGGGCGGCCAACGTATTGCGGCGGGCACTCACCATGTGGCGGGGCACGCCCCTCCAGGACTTTGCCTACGAGGAGTTCGCCCAGGCAGAGATCACCCGCCTCAACGAGCTGCGCCTGGCGGCTCTGGAGGATCGGATCGAGGCGGACCTGAAAGCCGGCCGCGCCACCGGAGTCATCGGGGAGCTGGAGGCGCTGGCGGTGCACAACCCGGTCCGGGAGCGGGTCACAATGCTGCTGATGCGGGCGCTGTTCCGGGCCGGCCGGCAGGCGGAGGCTTTGCGGGCCTACTCCAGGCTGCGCATCTACCTGATTGAGGAACTCGGTATCGAGCCGTCGGAAGCGGTACGCGATCTGGAGCAGCGGATCCTCGACCAGGATCCGGCTCTGTCCGAGAGCCCCCTCACGGCCATCGCCCGAGCCCCGGCCTCAGAGGAACCTGAGCTGTCGACTCCTTCCGAGCTGCCCGCTTCCCGGGCGATCAGGGCCGCCGAGCCGACGATCACGGACTTCGTCACCGACCGGATGCCCTTCGGTCCCATCGCCATGGACGCCATCGCCACCCGGCGGATCTACCGGGACCTGTATTCCACCCACACCGAGCTCCACGACGAGATCATCCGCCGCCGGCCCTCCTTCATCGTCGGGCGCCGCGGCTCGGGCAAGACCGCCCTGATGCGAGTCCCCCTGCTCGACCCATCCAACTTGCTGGTCGAGTTCACCTCTTCCGAGCTGTTCGCCCAAGTTCTGGCCTGCGTCGATGAGCTGGAGCGGCGGGGTGGCCGGCTCTTCGTCCAGCAAATCGGCGACATCTGGGATGGTGTCGTGTGGAGCGGCCTGTTCCTGGCAGCTACCAACTCGAAACGGATCAAGCTCTACCAGTCACCTGAATTGGAGATGATCAGGCGATACGTGGCCGGGGTTGGCGATGAAGCGACACTCACCGTCGACGACCTCGGCGCTGCCTTTTGCCGGCAGCTGGTAGATGCCGCGGGGGCCGACCCCCGGCCTCTCGTCCGCCAGGTGCAGCTGGGCGGAGTTGATTTCGGAGCCGCCAAGGACGCCTGCCGCAGCCTCCTCCAGGCCGCTTCGATGAACCCGATCGTCCTGATCGATTCGATGGAGGACCTGCATGTCGAGATGACCACCCTATCGCGGGTGCTGGCGGGCCTATTCGGTTTGATCGGCCGCAGCGATCGTTCGCCGGCCGAGGAATGTGACTTCCGGTTGTGCTACCCATCCGAGTTGTGGAGCAAGCTGTCGGACTTCGCGGCCAACCCGCTCAAAGATGCCGAGAACCACATCAAGCTCTACTGGAGCGCCCGGCAGTTGATGACCATCGCCGGGCACCGCTTGCACCTGTTCCTCCGCCTCTATCACCCCCAGCACCTCAGCGATGCCCTCAAAGGAACCTTCGACCCCACCTCCTTCTACGACGCCCGGTTCGTTCTGCAGTCGATCCTGCCGGCCGAGGTGACGGGAACCGGAGGGCGGAAGGAAGACACCCTCGCCTACATCATGCGCCACACCCAGCTGCTGCCCCGCCACCTGCTCCGGATCCTCAACGGCATCATGCAGCGCACCATCGAGTTGGGCGAGCCGGCGACGTCGGTGTCTGAGGAGGCCGTGATCGACGGGGTGCGACGGGTCGAGGAACTGCTGGTCACCGAGATCTTCACCGCCTACGGATCGGTTCACCCCCTCGCGCGCGACGCCTGCCGACGCTTGATCCCCGAGCTGCCGATCGCCTTCTCTGAGGGGTATCTCCACCAGCGCTTCAACCGGACCGGCATCCGCAAGAACACCGGCCTGGCCTACCCGGAGTTGAAGGAGATGCTGGTTGAGATCGGGTGCCTGGGGCGAGTCATCGACCGCACCGACCGCTACGTGGAAGGTGAGTTCGACTACACCCTTCCGACCCCGCTGTTTCCCAGCGCCGAGGACGACCTCTGCCTCCATCCCCTCTTCGCCAACGTCTTCCACGCTCGTCGCGCCCCCGGCCCCGACGACACCCGGGTGCTTGCGGTCTATCCATACGGCTCGGACCCCGACCACGCCGCCACCTGGTAATCGCCGGCCCCAACTCTCCTGCAACTGTCAGCGCACCTCGGTGGATGCAAGCCGGCGGTTAGTCCCCTGTGAGTGCCCACCCGTACGTTGGTGATAGGCGAAAGGAGACACAGATGTACGCCAACTACGGAGCCGTCAAGGCCGTCGAGGAATACCGGTACGGTCAAGATGACAGTCACAAACGCCAGAGGAAACGCAAGGCACGAAGTGGACAACCTGCTCGGGAGCGCCGGCATCGCCGGAGCCCGGCAGCCCACCCGGCCGAGCCAGCCTCCCAGGCCGGCTGATCCGACCAAACCGACAACCAGGACCGCTGCACCAGACCGGTGCAGCGGTCTGTTACGTCCCGGGTCGAACTCTCACACCGACCGCGGCTTACAGGTCTGGAAGCGAGATCTGGTAGCCGAGCGAGATCGTGCCGGCGGGCTCACCCGTCTCCACCGTCAACTCCACGTTGAATCGAAGCTCCTGGATGAAGCACAAGCTCTCGGCATCCTTGTGGCAGTAGATAACCGTCAGGTCGGCGGTAATTGTGCCGGTGCCGGCTGAGAACTGGACCGGGACCTGCACGGGGAAGGTTGTTCCGGTCAGCGAAATGGCGGCATCCCGGCCGAAGTCGGCCGCTCCCCCAGCTACCGAGAATTCGGCTGATGAGGGCGCTGCCTCATTGACCTTGTGATCGGGTGGGAGGTCGATGTCGATGTCGACAAAGCCCGGCCCGGGCGCAACCGATGCCTCCAGGTCGATGACCTCACCGTAGAAGTCGGAAGCCTCGGGCGGAGGCGTGAACCGTTCGATGCCTTTCAAGACCAGGGTGCGAGTCACCCCCGTCCCCAGGTCGACAATCCGGACGGCGTGGTTATTGGTGTCGGCGACGTACAAGGCGTCGTCGAGCGTCGCCAACCCGCCCGGCTCCGAGAACATCGCACTCGGCCCGTCGCGCCAACCCTGCCCACCACCCAGGAATGATGCGATCTCCTGTCGGGTCAAGTCGATGCGCTTGATCTTCGAGTTGTAGGTGTCCGCCACATACAGGAATCCGTCTGAGGCATACGCCAGTCCCAGCGGGTGCTGAAGGCGGGCGTCGGTTCCGACACCGTCAACATCGCCGAAGTCGAAGAGGTTCTCGTCGCTGCCGACCACGACGTCGGTCACTCCGTCGCTGACCCCGACCTCGGCCGATCGGATGGCACTCGACTCGGAGTCGGCAAAGTAGAGGAGCCCGGCCTCGTCGAACGCCAGCCCACTCGGCTGAGCCAGCTCGGCGTCGGCAAGCGGCCCGTTGACGGTGGATTCGCGGGCGTTGCCTACCAGCGGCCGGGCGGTCCCGGCAGCCAGGTCCATGACCCAGATCTGATGATGGCCTGCCATCGCGATGTAGAGCAGGCCGTGGCATTCCTCCAGCGCCCACGGCGAGTTGATCGAGACCTGGTCGGCCGGTCCCCCGGACGGCGGCCAGCCGAGACTCCCGGTTCCCAGCACGGTGCCCACCGCGCCGGTGGCGAGATCAATCGAACGCACCGCATGGTTGCCGGTGTCGGCAACGTACAGCACACCGCCATCGGGACTGAGTGCCATCCCCTGTGGCGAGTCAAACGTGGCTTCGAGAGCCGCCCCATCGGCAAAACCCTGGCGGCCCCGGCCGTAGACCTCGAGGACCTCGCCGGAGGCTGGATCGGCCGCCACAATCCGATGGTGGCCGGTGTCGGCAACATAGAGCGTGCCCGAACTGGGGTCAACGAAGACCTTGCCGGGGTAGGACAGGATCGTCTCGGGCCGGCCGTCCACCTCACGAGCGAACTCAATTGGTGTTCGATCGAGGCCGCCGTTGAACTCGAACTCAGCCACGAGAACCTCGATGACAGGGGCGGTCACCTCATAGACCCCCTCGCCGGAATGGCCACCGACGACGTTCCCGGCCGGATCGATGAGCACAGTGGTCGGCCAGGCGTTAGCGCCCCATGAGTTCCAGATGGCGAAGTCGCGGTCGTTGACCACCGGATGCTCGACTCCGTAGCGCAGCACCACATCGCGAATGTTGTCGGTCTCGGCCTCGTTGACGAACTTGGCAGAGTGGACCCCGATCACCACCAGTTCATCGGCGAACTCATCCTCGAGGCGTTTCAGATCGGGAATGATGTGGATGCAGTTGATGCAGCCGTAGGTCCAGAAGTCGAGGAGGACCACCTTGCCCGCCAGACCGGCGATAGTCAGCGGAGCGGCAGTGTTGAGCCAGTCCAGTCCGGCGGGAAACTCCGGGGCGGGGTCGGTCCCGGCAAAGGACCGCTCGGGAGGTTGGGGGGTGGTGGCCTCAGGTGGGACCGTTGTCGCTGCTCCGGCCAGTGTGGATTGCGTCGACTCCGCCGACTCATCGACGGACGCGGAGCCACTGCAAGCGGTCGCCACCAGGGCGACTGCCAGCAGAGCGGGGAGGACGCGTTTCACCACGCCATTCAAACGCAGAACAGCCGGGAATCGTTCACCTCGGCTACCGTCCCCGACACTGTTCAAACAGATGGGGACCGATGAGTAACAGCCAGTTGATCGAGCGGCTCTACCACGGGCTGCGCAATCTCGACGGGGATGCCATGGCCGGCTGCTACGCCGCCGATAGCCGCTTTGAGGATCCCGCCTTTGGCGTGCTCACGGGCGAGGAAATCGGAGGCATGTGGCGGATGCTCACCTCCCGAAGCGATGGCATCGAGGTCGACCTGTCCGATGTCCACGCCAACGAGAGTGCCGGCTCGGCGTCGTGGGTGGCCAGCTACACGTTCGGGCCGAAGCAGCGACTTGTGGTCAACCGAGCCACCGCCCGATTCGTGTTCACCGACGGCCTCATCGCCAGCCATGTCGACACCTTCTCCTTCCACGCCTGGGCCAAGCAAGCCCTCGGACCCATCGGCTTTGTCCTGGGAGGCACACCGATCCTGCGCAATCGGGTTCGGGCCGATGCCCGCCGCAGCCTTGATCGCTTCCTGGCTCCCTCGGAAGGTGAAGCCGACGGCCCGAGTCTCTAGTCACCGGCCGCAGTTCCCCCTCGACGCGGGTTACCTACAAGACGCTGTCCACCACAGAGGCGATAATCCGATCGAGGTGGCTACGCATGGCGAGCTGCACCAGACAGTCCACCACCCAGTCGTTCCGGTCAGGGTCGCTACCGCAACCGTTGAGATGCTGCCGGAGCCCCATCGCCATGTCGAGCATGGCCTCATCGTCAGCCCGGTCCTGAGCCTTCTCGAGACTGGTGAACCCGGCCATCAGGGCGGTCCGGTGGCCGCGCTTGGCCAGTTGATCCGGTGCCATCGCCGCAACCGCGGCCGGCAACGATGAGGCATCTATGGGGTCAACGATTCCATCGCCGTCGCTGTCCGGATCAAACGGATCAAGGGCGAGGGTGATTTCGTCACCACTCACTACACCATCGCCGTCGGGGTCACCATCGGGGGGTGGGGTTGCGACGAGGATCGTGAAGCTATCCGTGCCCGTGCCGCCACTGGAGTCGGTCGCCGTCAGCGTGACCAGGTGGCTGCCCGGACCCATAGAAAGGGTGTCAACGACCAGTTCGACGCCGGAGCCGAGCACTCCGGCGAGGTCCGAAGACCAGATGAGCGAGTCGCCGTTGAGGACGCCATCCTCCGCGTCGTAGGCAAGGGCCGAACGAACGATGATCTCGCCAAGGGTGTGGGTGGCATCGTCGCCTGACCCGAGAACCGCAACCTCCGGCGAGTTGTCGGCTACCGAGAAGGCGTCAGAGACATCGCTTGCCAGGTTGGCTCCGTCAGAAACAGTGACCATAACTCTGGCTGCGTTGGACCCTTCGAGATGGGACCGCGGTATCAACAGGGATGAGCCGCTGACCGAGGTGGCGATGGTCGACCAGCTGACGCCATCGTCGCTGCTGAATCGAATCGCGGCTGTGGTGGGATCGCCGTCGGCGTCTGCTGCGTTCCAGGCGATCAGCACGTCCGGGGAGTCGACATCTTCTCCACCGGCCGGAGCGGTGATCGCGACGGTGGGTGGGGTGGCGCCGACCTGAACGCCGCCGATCTCGACGCCTTCGTTTCTGATCGAGATCGCACTGAGGGGAACGCCGGGCGCCGGAATCCGCACACTGAAACTCTCTGAGTGGACGTGGCCTACCACATCTGTGGAAGAGGCGTCGGGCCTCAACGACTCAAAGGGAACGGCAGCGACGACTTCTCCACTGGCACCCAGAAACACCATCTCATAGGGAGCCTCGGTCGGCGGTGGCACAGGTGCGGCATCAAGCGTCATCACCAGGTCGATTTCTGCCACGCCCTCCTCTGTGTCGACGGTTCCCGCCACCATGAGAGAGGTTCCAGCCGACGCGCGCGCAACTGCTACCGGGGCAATCGAGGCTCCGGGGTGGTCCCCGGAGCGAAGGATGTCGAAGATACAAGGGCAGGTCCAACTGGATGGCCAGAATTTCGGGGCAGCGGGGCCGTAGCAGTACCACATGATGTCTGGCGGCGTGTAGGGCGAGATGACGGCAAGGCCGTGGCGATCAGCGGGAACGAAACAC
>JBPCTX010000013.1:0-17154 GCA_051011455.1 Acidimicrobiia bacterium
AACGCACCCTCGAACGAGATGACCGATCCGAGGCGTCCGCCCGGCAAATCGAAGATCGTGACTTCGTCACCCCGCTCCAGATCGCGCGGGACCTGATCGAGAGCAGGAATCCAATCGAACAGGGGGCGCAGCGGCACGTACTCACCGAAGGGGACGGGATGCTGCTTCCAGTACTCGCCCACGATCTTCCCGGTCGGATCCAGCAGCACGTTCAGATTTGTGAAGCTGTCCTCATCCAGATTGCGCTGCGAGCCGACCAGAAACCAGGCGTTGAGGCGGCGGGCTTCCGCTGCCACCTGAGCGTGACGGTCCGGATGAGTGGACAGCTCCACCGAGCTCCCGACCGAGCTCTCCGGCCAAACCACCAACTCCGCATCACCCTCCCGGAGCGTCCCGGTCAGTTCCAGGTGTGACTCGAAGATCTCAACGTTCTCATTCGGGCATCGCTCGCCCGGGCAGGGGCTGTTTCCCTGGATGATGGCGACGGCCATCTCTTCTCCGTCAGCAGTCGGAGATGAGACTGCTCCCAGGAAGGTAAACAGGACGGTGACGGCTAACGCCGGAGCCAGCCAGCGGGTCGGCCGCCTGCGATCGGTTACGAAGAGCACCAGGCCGGCCGAGACCGCAACAAACAGCACCGACCATCCGGTGGTGCCGATGAACTGGGCCGCTCCGCGGGTCCATTGATACTCGCCGGCCGGGTAGCCGAGCAGTCCCCACGGGAACCCCCCAAACGGAATATGGGCTCTGAGCAGTTCCATGAAGGCCCAGGCTCCGACTGCCGTCAGCCACCACACCGTTCGACCCCAGGCCCTGGCCTGATAGACAACCAGTGCGTAGGCAGTGGCAAAGCCCGCCAGCAGCAGCACCAGCGCCACGAGCGACAGGTAGCCGGTCTCCTTCACCCAGAAGAGCAGCAGTGAGTAGAACCCAACTCCGTAGGTGAATCCGAGTGCAGCCGCACCCCGCCGTGACTCAACCCGCCGCAGCGCAGCCAGCAGCGGGGTTAGCGCCACCAGCGCCAGCACCCCCCAGCCGAGCGGTTGGAAGGCGGCCCACATGAGTAAGGCCGACAGCAGCGGAGCAAGCTCAATCAGCATCACACGAGGGTACCCAGCCAAGGAACGCGAAGCGTTCCAGCGAACAGCGAACAGCGAAGATCCCACACCCTCTTGCCTACTGCGTGCTGCTTGCTGCCGGGCCGACAGCCGACAGCCCGTCCCCTTGTGTTGTCTAGCCTCGCGCTGTGGACGATCTCTCTGTTGCTCTTGCTGCGGCCCGGGTGGGGGCGGCAGTGGTGGGCGAATCATTCGGCGGGGCTCAGCAGGCCGAGTTCAAGGGAGAGGTCGATCCGGTCACCGAGATCGATCGCCGGGCGGAAGCTGCGATCCTCGACTTGCTGAAGGCCGAGCGGCCTAGTGACTCGGTGCTCGCCGAAGAAGGCGGGGGCTCCCGCCACCTGCGAGGACGACACTGGATCGTCGACCCGCTGGACGGCACCGTCAACTTCGTTCATGGAATCCCCCAGGTTTCTGTGGCGGTCGGGCTCTACGAAGATGGGCACCCACGGGTCGGCGTCGTGATCGACCCAATCCGCGGCGAGGAATTCTCGGCCGAGGTGGGGAGTGGGGCACAGCTCAACGGCGAGCCCATAGGAGTCTCTGGCCGCGATCTGAGCGATGGGATCATCGCAACCGGCTTCCCGTATGACCGTCGTGACCAGGGCGGCAAATATGCCGCCATCGTCGGCACGGTGCTCGGCCGCGCACGCGGGGTACGGCGGTTCGGGTCGGCCGCCCTCGATCTCGCCTGGGTGGCATGCGGAAGGCTCGACGGCTATTGGGAGTTCGGCCTGGGACCCTGGGACATCGCCGCCGGGATGGTGCTGGTCCTCGAAGCCGGGGGCCGGGTTACCGACCACGGTGGCACGCCGAGCACCGTCTTCGACTCTCTGTTTGTCGCGGGCGGTCCAGCTTTGCAGGAGGAGTTGCGCAACCTGGTTGGGTCGGTCCTTCCGGAAGGCTGGCCCGAAAAGCGCTGAAGTGAGGCCGGGCCCGGGTCGATGCCTGGGAACATGCCCATCCTGCGTCGCGTGGCGGCTCCATTGGCGTTGGCCCTGGCATTGGCAGCCTGCTCCGGCAACGCCGCCGAGCCCGGACCTCCCATCACCCGCGCTCTGCTGCCACCCATCGAAGCTCCCGAGCAGACAACGACTACCTCCCAGCCTCAGCCGGCGCCGGCGGAGGCCGACCGCCGTGCTCAGACCGACACCCGGGCGGTGCTAGCGGCAGCCCACGAGTTGCTGGCGGGCAGCGGAACCTTCAACGCCGACCTGGAGACCGTTGCCGCCCTGTCAGGGGTCGATGTTGTTTCGCTCGAACAGGCCGCCTTCACCGAGGGGGTGGTCTACGACGCTCATGACCAGAGGCTCACCCTCCACAGTGAGAGCGTCAGCGGCCGCTGGTTCTGTGTCGACATCACCGACGCCGGAGCCGACCACGGGTTTGGCGACACCTTCGATGAGGCGCTGGCCGCCTGTACCGACGGGGTCGTGCTGGATGGATGGCGAGAAGTCTTCTCCCCCACCGGGGCGGATGAGGCATCGATCAAAGCGCTGGCCGTCTCCCTGGCCGCGGCGCTGGAGGTGGGAGACATCGAAGCGGCTCATGCTCTGTTCTCCCCTGAGCATGCGTGTACCCCAGCATCACTGCGCGATGTGTGGCCCGGCATGCCACTGTTGGAGCCCGGTCAATTCGATGTGGAGAGCATCACCGTCACCGGCGACACCGCCAGCGCCCGACTCAGGCTGGGAGCATTCTCGGTCCGGGAGTGGCGGGTGGACCGAATGGACGATGCCTGGTTCTTTGTGTCCGACCCCTGTGTCCTGTTCGAAGCCGAAGCTGCCCTCCTGGCCGAAGCCTCGGCTCGTGAGCTCCTCGAGCAGGCCCTGTTCGAGGTCCGAACCGTCTTCGTAACGCAGGAGGATCTTGCCTTCGGCAGCTCCCAACTGGCCGAGCTAAACGCAGACCTCGAGTGGGTGGAGTTGGCCGACGTCGGATACGGCACCCTGGCTTACTCGGGGGGCGAAGGCCACGGCCTGCTGGTGACCGGAGCGCGGACCGACCTCTTCCTCTGTGCCGTCGAGTCCTTGACTGCCGCCACGGTGTATGGGGAGGCGACTTCTCTCACCGAGGTGAACTCGGTCGGGAAGTGCCGGGGCCGGGCCTCTTCGTAGCGATCCTCCGTTCGCATGGCTTAGGGTCAGCGGCAGCTATCGAAGAGAGTGACACATGGAATTGCCGGCCGGACTCAAGGCACTGCTCGATGGAGCGAACTTCGCAACGCTGGCGACGCTGATGCCAGACGGCTCGCCACAGGCGACCACGATGTGGATCGACCGTGACGGCGACTACATCCGCTTCAACACCGCCAAGGGGCGGGCCAAGCCCCGCAACATGGATCGCGATCCCCGGGTGGCGGTCGCCATCCACAACGTCGACGACCCCTACGAGGCCTACGCCATCCAGGGAAGGGTGGTGAAGACCCGCGAGGAGGGCGCCGATGAGCACATCGATTCGTTGGCCAAGAAGTACCTCGGCCTGGATGAATACCCGTGGAGGGCGGCCGGCATGGTTCGGGTCACCTACCTGATCGAGGCCGATCGGGTCATCGCCCACTAATCCCGCCCGGTCTAGAACAATCCGGGGATGAGCCCGCGAGGCACCCTCCGCCTGTAGTCCTCATAGGCCGGGTACTGGGCGGCGAGGTGACGTTCCTCAAAGGCGCTCTTGGCGTAGAAGAAGGGGAGCAGCCCGAGAGCGAGGCTCAGGGCGATCCAATCTCCCGCCCTGAGGGCAATCCCGACCATTCCCAGGATGACCGCTGTGTAGATCGGATGGCGAACGATCCGATAGGGGCCCCGCTCGACCATGGCTCCCGTCGTCACCGGCTTCGGAAATGGCGTGAGACTCCGTCCCAGCAGCAGCGAGGCGCTCAGCCCGAGGGTGAGGGCGGTGACCATCAAACCTGCGCCGAGACCCTCTCGTCCCGGAAACGAGAGCGGCAGCATCTCGAGTCGGCCAAGCCAGACGATGGCGGCGAACCAGGCAAACTGAACCGCCACCCACACTCCGCCTCGCTCCACAAATCCGGCCATGGGAAGAGACTACGGGCCGGGGGGAACTCCTCCCCTCCAAACCGCTGCATCTAAGCTCGGCTCATGCCGGACCAAACGAGGCCCGAATGGCCGCCGTTGGCACGCCGACAGAAGGTGGCACTGGCCGTGTCCGGCGTACTACTGCTCGGGTTAGTCCTGGTGCTGACCTTTGTTGTGTATCCGTGGGCCAGATGGACCGAAGACTTCTTCCCCGGGCGAGCCCCCAACGAGGTCCTGCAGCCGGAAGCCTGGACCATCACTGATGACTCAATCACCTTTGCGGTTCTCGGCGACAACGGGTCGGGTGGCCGCAACGCAATGGATGTGGCACGACAGATGGCCCGCAGCTACCAGCAAAACCCGTATGGGGTGGTAGTGCTGCTGGGAGACATCTCCTACTACGGAGGAATCGTCGACCGCTACCAGGACGTGTTTCGAAAACCGCTCGGCCCCTTGATCGACGCGGGGGTCGAATTCGAGTTAGCCATCGGCAACCATGAAATCGAGGAGACCCCCGACTCGCTGCCAGAAGTGGCCGACAAGCTGGCCCAGTTCGGCCTTCCCAACAGCTACTACAAGGTCACGCACGGACCGATCGACTTCTTCATCCTCGATTCCAGCCTCCCCCTCGCCGACCTGGCCGGGGCACAGGATCAGCTGGCCTGGCTGGAAAGGGAACTGGCCGCCTCCACCGCGACCTGGCAAGTGGCTGCCCTCCACCACCAGCTCTACTCGTCGGGCGAGAAGCGGGCCCCCGATCCGAGAGTCCGCGAGCTGCTGGAGCCGATCTTCATCGAGCATGGCATCGACATCGTCTTCTACGGCCACGACCACTTCTACGAGCGCACCAAGCCTCAGAACGGGATCACGTACGTGTTGAGCGGAGCCGGCGCCAAGATTTCGAGGGTCGGTTTCAGCGACTTCACCGCAGTGGCGGAGGAGAAGCTGCAGTTCATGCTGGTGGACGTGGCAGGCGACACCATGACGGTGCAGGCCATCGACCAGAACGGCGCAGTCTTCGACGAGTTCACGGTGAGCCCAAGATGACGACCTCATCGGTCCGGGGCCGCAAGTACCTTTCCGTCGGTGCGGCCGCCCTGGCTATGGCGATCACAGCCGCCCCGAGCGCCTTGATCGTCGCCATCATCGCCATCGGCGCACTCGGAGAGATGGAGTACTCGCGGCTGGGGGCCCCGGCGGTGGTGATCTTCCTGGGAATGGCCGTGGCCACGGGCTACCTGGTCTACGACGGCCTGACACGGGCCTGGTCGGAGCCGGGCAGGCGGCCGGCTGATGTCTGGATCGCCTTCGTTGCCGCCTTGACGGTTCTGCTGATTGGAGTGGCGGTGATTCCGGTCGTCATCGTCTTCGTCGCCGTTGACAGCGATCATTCCCTGTCGGACCGGGCGTTCATGGTCGAGCTCATGTGGTTGATCGGCCATCTCGGCGCTGGATTCATTGCGTTTCTGATTGCCCGATGGCTGTTCGGTGGCCCGCGGGAAGTGGCGGAATCGCCCAGGACCGACGGATAGCAGTGGCGGCGCCGGCAAGTTTCGCTGGATTTTCGCGTTCTGACAGGCTTACCATCATTGTCGAGGTCAATAGGAGGCAGTTATGAGCAACGAGCAAGCCAGCAGCGCAATGTCCGAAATGAGTCCGGCCACCAACCCGCTGCGTAAGTGGCCGGCGGTCTTCTTCGGTGGTCTGTTCTCGTTGATTCTGGGCGTTGTCGTCATCGCATGGCCGGATCGCACCCTTCTGGTGCTGGTTGTGCTGATCGGGATCCAGTTGATGCTGGTCGGACTACTGAGGCTCGTGTTCTCAGTTGCCGACGGCAACACGCAGGGAGGCGGCATGGTCTTCCTCGTTGGGCTCCTTGGCATCGTCGCCGGGCTGTTCGTCGTCCGGCAGCCGTCCCGCACCCTCGAGATCCTGGTGACCGTAGTCGGTCTGTACTGGCTCCTGACCGGATTGGTCGATGTGTTTCGTTCGATCGGCGAGAGGGACCGCGACTACGCGATGGCCTCGATGGCGGCCGGTGTCGTCACCGCCATCGGCGGTGCCGTCGTCCTGTTCTGGCCGGGCGTGACCCTGCAGGTGCTGGCCATCATCGTCGGTCTCACAATGATCATCTCCGGACTGGTCCAGGTGGGTCTATCGATGCAGATGAGGAAGGCGTAGACTGCCTTCGGCTGTCGGCTGTCGGCTGTCAGCTGTCGGCTATCAGCCATCAGCCAGAACGCGGTGCCCAGCTAGTTGCTGCTTACTGCGGGAACGCCTCGGCGTTCCTAACGAGTTGCTTCGCAACTCGCAACATGTCGGGACGTGGGACTCCGGACTAAGCCCCGGTGACCACAGACTCCGACTCTTCGATCTCTGACCCAACCGCGCCTCTTCGCTCTAGGTAGCGGGTTAGGGGGCTTGGGAGCTCGGCGGGGCGGTCGCCCCAGTCGTAGACGACGGCGCAACCGCTGATCACGTCGTGGAGGGCTCTTCGCTCGCGGCCGAGGATGATTCCGAGGAATCCGAGACCGAGGACGACGAAGCTGAGCGGCATCGTGATCACCCTGACGGCGGCCCGGCCCGGGGAGATCGGAGCTCCCGCCCTTGTGACAACTTTGAGGCCGACCAGCGCCTTGCCAATCGTGCGGCCGGTAATCGCAAGGCCGAAGACCATGTACACGAATGCCCAGGCTCCGAACCCGACCCAGTACCAGATGGCGTCCGCAGCAGATAGATCCACTTCCAGACCGGCCAGCAGCTCGAGCACGAATGAAGCGCTGGCAAGAATGAACCCGTAGACGGCCAGGATGATCAACCAGTCGACAACGAAGGCGGCCAGCCGCGTGAAGGCTCCCGCGTAGTGGCCGGACACCTGACCGATGCGAGTGGTCATGTTCCCTCCGGCGGGTCAACCAGCAAGGCCGGTCCTTGCGGCATGGTCTCGGAGTGTCGTCCCAGGATGCGATTGACCACCCCCGCCAGCAGGGTGTCAAGGGCGACGGCCTGCCGCCGGCCCAGATCGAGAGCCGAGCCGGCCACGTCGCTGGTGCTCTCGGCTACCAGGTCGCCGATCTTCGCCTTCTTGGCAAGTTCGGCTACGTCCACCCGGGCCAACACTGCATCGACATCCACTCGCTCAAGGACTGCGTCGAGGTCGACGTCGGCCAGGATCGCATCCAGG
Organism: Acidimicrobiia bacterium; assembly: GCA_051011455.1. Taxonomy (GTDB): domain Bacteria; phylum Actinomycetota; class Acidimicrobiia; order Spongiisociales; family SHLN01; genus SHLN01. Next base: position 7,341 of record JBPCTX010000013.1, read on the forward strand.
TCGGCCCGCTCCACCAACTCACCGATGTCCACATCGGCCAGCAGGGCATTGACGTCAACCCTCTCCAGGAGGGTGTTGACGTCCACGCGGTCCAACAAAGCGTTGACATCAACCCGGTCGAGGACCGCGTTGACATCCACGGCATCCATGATGGCGTTGACGTCGATGTGCTCCATCAGCTCAACCGGATCAAGCGACTCCACCACCACCGGAGCTACCACCGCGATCACTCGGCCCAGGCGGTCCCTGGCGAACTGTGACCCTTCCGGCCAGTCCAGCTCCGCATCATCTCCGATGGCATCCATCGCCCCGGACGCCACCTCGGAAGCCAACCGACCGGGAGCACTGTCGGCCACTCGCCGCACCACGGACCGGCCGACGTCGGTTCCCTGTTGAAGCGCTCGCAAGCCGAGCGACATAGCCTTCTCGCCCGCCGAGCGCGCCAGCGACGACTCTTCTACCTCTTCGTCGTCTGGCCAATCGTCCTCGTCTGAAGCCTCGTAGGCGCGAATCTCGAAGTCATGCACCGCCAGGTCGATTACTTCTCCGACGGCCTCCGACTCATCCAAAGGATCGTCGGGCAAGTCGAGCGGCTCGAGGTCGGGGTTGTCATCCACGAGGTCTCCTTTCCCAATCAGGGTACCCAAGCCCGGGCTCTGCTCAGGAAGTCGGCTCCTCCCATCCCCTGTCGAGAGTCTTGAGCAACTCAGCCCCTGCAATCACGATCTGAGACAGGTAGTAGAACCACGCCAGCAGCAGCATGATGCTGCCCAACACCCCGGTCACCGAGGTTGAGCCCCAATGCTTGAAGTACAGGCTCAGCAGCCAGGTACCCACGATCAACAGCCCACCGGTTATTGCCGACACGACGAAGACGTGGCGCCAGTCCAGGTGGTGGCTGATCAACAGTTGGAATAGCAGGGCAAGTGCCACGATCCCCAGTGCCCCGGTCCCCAGGGTGATAAAGAGGTCGTTGATTCGGTCCACCGCCGGCAATTGTCCCGGGAATAGCTCATCAAGTAGCAACGCGATCGCCTGTATGGAGATGCTGGCAATCAACAGGGCACCGGTCATGGCGACCACCGCGAAGGCCGTGATGCGGCGGCGCAGCTTGTAGCGCAGACCCCGGCCGACCGGGATATCCCAGATCATGTTGAACGAGTCCTGCAGCGCGACAAACAGAAGCGAGGCAGCGAAGAGGCCGACGGCAACGCCCAGCAGGGTCAGGCTCCCGATAGCGGCTGAGGTGTCGATGGCCTCGGCAAGGTCGGCTGCGGTCGCTTCCAGATCGGTTGTGTTGAGGAACGTGTCCAAGAGATCCGCCAGGAACTCCTTGATCTCTGTCTCCGTGAAGATCAATCCTGCAATCGCCGCCGCCATCGATAGCAACGGGACCACTGCGAATAGGGCGTAGTAGGCCAGCGAGGCACCCATGCGAATGGCGCGATCCGCTCGCCAGCTTCGATACGTGGCGGCCAGAATCTGAACCACCGTCGACCGTTGAAGCCGGGATAGGTAGGACCGCGCTGTGGACGTCATCGGCTCAATCCTACGGATAGGTTTCGAACGTCTCGGACCGGCTAGAGGTGGCCCATGCCGCCCTTCATGGGGCCGTCATAGTTGGTGCCGGGCTTCGCCGCCATCATTGCTCCGATCAGCCAGGTGATCGGGAAGATGAACCCGATAGCGAAGAGGGCGATATGTCCCTTTCGGAAGGTCACCACTGCCACGGTGGCGATCAAAGCCAGATAGATGGCTGCCAGGCCCGAGATCAATACCAATTCGAGTCCAGTCATGTTTCCTCCGCGGTGGCGTGGCGGGTCAGTCTGGCAGGGTCGGGTAGGGCTGTCGACTAGTCGGATCGCCTTTCGGCAACGGGCGGTAGGGTCAGGCCCGATGCCAAACCACATGGAATCAAGTGGTGAAAGGAACAGGCTGCACACGGTGCGGGCAGTGACATGAACCGGGTCAAACGCTTCATTCCAATCCTGTCATGGCTCCCCAGTTATCGAACGAGCTGGCTGCCTGCCGATTTGATCGCCGGGTTGACGATCATGGCTCTCCTGGTGCCCGAGGGCATGGCCTACGCCGAACTAGCCGGTGTCGGCCCGGAAGCCGCCTTCTACGCGGCCCCCGTCGGTTTGCTCTTGTACGCCGTGTTCGGCACATCCCGTCAGCTAGTCGTAGCGGTTTCATCGGCCATCGCCGTGATGTCGGCATCCATCATCGGACAGCACGGGGCCGCCAACGCCTCCGACTTCGCCGCCCTCACCGCCACGCTCGCAATCCTGTCCGGCATCATCGGAATCGCAGCCGGCACCTTGCGGCTGGGTCGAATCGCCCGCTTCTTCTCCGGCTCGGTCCTGGTCGGATTCGTCTCCGGATTGGCACTGTTCATCATGGTCAAGCAGCTTCCCAAACTGCTGGGTCTGGAATCGGGCGAGGGAAACTCCTGGCAGAGAGTCATCGATTTGCTTGGGGATCTGGGTCACACCCACGGCTGGACCTTCGCGGTCGGCGTCAGCACGGTGGCGCTGATGCTGGCCCTCGAGAAGTGGTTCCATCGGATCCCGGCCGCGCTGGTGGCCCTGGTCTACGGAATCCTGCTGGTCACGATCTTCGACCTACATGCTGAAGGAGTCCACGTGGTCGGGGAAATCCCCTCCGGCCTGGCCGCGCCGCAAATGCCGGATGTGTCCTGGGGTGATGTTCTCGACCTGCTCCCGGGGGCCATCGCCATCACCCTGGTCATGTTCGCCGAAGCGGTCGGTCCTGCCCGCAGCCTGGCTGCCAAACATGGCTACCGGATCAAGGAAGATCAGGAGCTCATCGGTCTGGGCGCGGCCAACCTGGGGGCCGGCCTGTTCCGCGGCTTCTCCATCGGAGCCAGCCTCTCCAAGTCGGCAGCCAACGACGCCGCTGGAGGCCGCAGTCAGGTGGCCGGTCTGGTGGCGGCCGGTTCGACGGCCCTCGTGGCGCTCTTTCTCACGCCGTTGTTCGAGAACCTGCCGGAAGCCGCTCTCGGAGCGATTGTCATCGTGGCAGTTTCCGGGATGTTCAAGCTCGGCGAACTGAAGCGCCTCTATGCACTGAGACGGACCGACTTCTGGCTGGCCATTATCGCCCTGGTAGGCGTCCTCACATTCGAGGAAGTGCTGTACGGGCTGCTGGTGGCGGTTCTGGCGTCGCTGCTGGCGCTCATCATTCGCACCCGCAGGCCGCAGATCAGCCAACTGGGGCGCCTGCCGGGAACGCTGGAGTTTCGCAGCCTGACCAGACATCCGGAAGGCGTGTCTCACCCCGGCTTGATGATTCTCCGTCCGGACGAGGCCATCTTCTTCGCCAATGCCGAATCGCTCCGGGAAGCGATCCGTGACCTTGTCGAGTCTGCCGACTCACCGGTGCAGTCGGTACTACTCGACCTGGGCTTGACCAATGAGCTGGACGTGCCCGGAGTCGAGATGCTGGAGGACCTGCAATCCGAGCTGGCTGCCCAGGAGGTTGAGTTGCTACTGGCCGACGTCTACGACGCTGTGCGAGGCCTGATGAAGCGCAGCGGAACCCTGGCCGCGATAGGCGAGGAGAACGTCTACGCCGATGTGGCTGCCGCGGTGGTGGCGGTCATCGAACGGCGCCCGGAACAACTGATCGCAGGGGATCTGGGTGCCATTGCCACCCGCGTTCACGAGCTGACCCAGATTGCCATGGAGCACGAGTCCAACTTATCCGACAGCCACCGGGAACGGTTGCTGGCCGCAGCCGACAACCTTGCCCGATTGGCAGATCCGAAAGGGTAAGGGTCCCCTAGAGCAGTTTTGCTTTGGCGGTTGCGAACTCCTCGTCGGTGAGGATCCCCGCTTCGTGCAGTTCGCCGAGCTTCTTTAGTTGCTCGAAGGTGTCCAACTCGGCCGGTGCCTCGGGAGCCGGAGGCGGGGCAGGAGCCTCGGGGGGTGGCGGGGCGGCGGCCGCTCCGCCACCACTCATCCGGTCGTGGCGTCGATTGACCCGGCGGCTGGTGCGACGGGCGGTGCGACGGGCAGTGCGTCGTCTGGCGGTCATGTGAAGTCCTCTCCGGGTCTGTGGAAGACCATCGTAACCAGAGACGAATCCCGGCGTGGGACAGGTCCGGTTGGGCTAGCGTCCTTCACGGCAACAATCGTCTACCGTCGGCATCAAGCATGACCCCTGATCATCCAACCCAGCCTCCAGCAGCGAGCCCGCAGCGCCGACCCCACTCGGTCCTGGTCAGACTTCTAGTGGTGGTCGGGTGTGTGGCGGTGATGGGCGGAGCGATGGCGTTGTGGCTGCGCACCACCGCACTCGACACCGACACCTTCACCGAGACCGTGGCTCCCCTGCCACAGGATCCGGAGGTTGCCACCGCCCTTGCCAACGTGGTCGTCGACCAGGTCTTCGCCGACGCCGAGCTGGAGCAGAAGGTTCGTCAGGCTCTCCCGGGCGGCCTGGGTTTCATGGCTGCCCCGGTGGCAGCGGGCATCGAGGATCTGGCTGTGGATATCGCCGAGGAGATAATCAGCAGTGATGCCTTCGGCGCACTGTGGTCGACAACCACGCGGCTGGCGCATGCACAGTCGGTGGCAGTGATAACCGGGAGGGACGCGGTGCTGATCGGCCCGGGTGGGGCGGTCTCCCTCAACCTGGACGAGACGGCGGACTCCATCCGAAGCTCGTTGGAAGCGGCCGGGCTGGGAGATCTGCTGCCTGCCCCTCGGGAAGGCGGGGCGGTGGTGGTGCTGTTCGATGGCGATCAGCAGAGTTCCTTGCAGTTCGTGGTCGACCTGCTGGACCTCACCTACTTCGCGCTCCCGTTGTTGGCACTCGCCTCGCTCGGCACAGCCCTCTGGCTGTCCTCAGATCGTCGCAGAACCCTCTTCGCCATTGCCGTAGGAGTCAGCATCTCCTCGGCGGCGGGCTTGCTACTGATTGACCTGGCCAGAGGGCAGTTGCTGGGGGCAATCGACAACGAGGAGTTGGTGCCGGCCATCACCGACACCTGGGACATCCTGTTCCGGAACCTGGTCGCGACATATGCGAGTTTGCTGGTGTTTGCCCTGATTGTCGCCGGCATCAGCTGGTTGCTGGGCTGGCATCCGGTTGCTGTTGCTACCCGGAGCGCTCTCACCAGCCGGCTGAGAGGATTGGCCGAGCAGGGTGGCGACCCGGACAACAGGGTCGGAGCCTTCGTCCGCCAACATGCCGCGGCACTTCGCTTGGCAGGCACGGTCGGTGTCATCGCCGGGCTCATGCTGTGGCCGGGCCTGACGATCAAGGTTCTTCTGGCCGGCGTCGTGGTCCTGCTGCTCTACCTGGCCGCTATCCGACTGCTGGGGGCCGACCCGGCGGCCGACCGGGGTCGCATCGACGCCTGACCTGGGGTCGCGGGGATGATCCTCTGGCCGGAGGCAACCGGCCGCTACCGTCACCCGCGTCGACATAAGGGGTGGCGCCGCAAGTGAGGCAGGCAACATGATTGGCCGGGAAGGTCGGCTATGGCCGGCATACCTGGCACTTGACAGCTACGGGACCGTCCTGGTCCTGCTGATCCTCACCTTCGTTCTAATCCCCGTCGCGGAAGGGACTGTTTGGCGGATCCTTCTCACAATGACATCATCACTGGCGGTTCTGGCCACCTACCGGGCCTCGCAGGTGAGACCCCAGACCATGCGAATCGTGACCGGCTTCGTCGCGATAGCCCTGGTCGCCTCTCTGATCGCCGCCGTGGCCAGCGACACGCTTCTCGACGAGTGGGTGCTGATACCCGTCGGTCTCCTGTTGCTGGCCGGTCCCTGGGTAGCCCTATCGCGAGTTCTCAGGCACCGCACTGTCACTGCCCAAACGATCCTGGGGGCCATTTGCGCCTACGTCTACTTCGGTCTGATCTTCGCTATCGCGTTTGGCCTGACCGACGCCTTCAGCGCGGATCCTTTCTTCGCCCAGGGCCCGATCACCGATCCCGGACGATTCAGCTACTTCAGCTTCGTGACGATCTCCACCCTTGGGTACGGGGATCTCAGCCCTGCCACCCCCTTCGGGCAGAACCTGGCCGTGATCGAGGCTCTGACCGGATCGATCTATCTGGTCACCCTGGTCGGGCGCCTGGTCGGGCTCTACGGCAATCCGGCCCCGGAGCACCCGTCGGTCCCCGCCGGGGCCGAGGCGAAGGCTGAGTAGAAGACGCCGGCGCCACTATCTTCAGTGCGCTACGCATTCAAGCCCGATTTGCGGATTTGAGTTGAGGAGGCAGCGAGCATGAAGAACGCAGTGCGGCAGGGCCTGATCCGGTCACTCGAGTGGATCAACCCGGTGGCGGGCTCACCGTCTTCGGCGTTGGAAACCTCTGCCTTCCTGGACTCGTTCGGGACGTCGCTAATGCCGCGCAATTCAGAGCTCCAGGGAGCGGCCGCCGGACTCAGCGTGATCGCCGCCCGCATGGTTTCCAACATCGCCGAGCGCGCCCACACCACAGTCATTCCTTCGGGAGCGGGCTTGCCGCTGCGCCTGGCAGGCCGGGCTGCAGCCGTTGGAGCCGGCCGGAAGCTGGCGGCTACTCCCGAACAAGAGGAAGAAACGATGTGGCAAGCGGCGGCCAGGTCGTCCGGCAAGCTCCTGGAGGGCGCCGCCATCGGAGGTGCCATGTGGGACATCGGATCCTGGCTCCGAACCCGGTTCCCCAACGATCGTCTGGCCCGCCCGGCGGCAGTCTCAGCATTGGCCGTCGGCGGTGGCCTCTACTGGGCCAGCCAGCGGCTGGCCCGCCGCCGCGAGGAGATCGAGTCCTGGCCGATTCCCCAGACCAACACCATCCCCAAGTCACTCGGCGTTGCCGTGGTGGTGAGCAATGTGGGACGGCTGGGAACGCTGGGGTTCCGGACCAGCCGCGATGCCATGATCCGCTGGGCCGGCCCCGGACTAGCGAAGAACGTGCTGGCCCGGGCTGCCAACGCCGGGCTGTGGGGAGCCGGGCTCAGTTCGCTCTACAACGCCGGAGTCGGCTACATCGGCAAGTCCAACGAGAAGATGGACCCGGGCTATGCGGTGCCACCGGCCTCACCACTGGTCAGCGGCAGCGCAGACAGTGTGCTCCCCTTCGAGCAACTCGGTCAGCAGGGACGCCGCTACGTCACCGACGTCGCGACACCCGAACTGATCGAGGAAGTGATGGGTGAGCCGGCCCAGGCCGAGCCGATCCGGGTGTTCGTCGGTTTCAACAGTGAGCCGATCTATCTGACCGGGCGCGCCGAGTTGGCTCTCACCGAGCTGGAACGCACGGGTGCCTTCGACCGGGACTATCTGCTCCTGGTCTCGCCCACCGGGACCGGTTGGATCGACCACACCATGATCGAGTCGGCCGAGCTGTTTGCCCGCGGCAACATCGCCACCTGCTGCATCCAGTACGGGAGATACCCGTCCTTCCTGTCGCTGCAAAAGGTGTCTCTGGGAAGGCGCCAGTTCCGCCTGCTCTTGTACGGGGTGCGGGCCCGCCTGGCCGAGCGCCCCCCCGAGAAGCGGCCCAAGGTCCTCGTCTTCGGCGAGAGCCTGGGCGCCTGGGCGTCCTCGGATGTGATCATGTATCAGGGGATCGGCGGCTTCGATCACTATGGGATCGACCGGGCATTGTGGGTGGGCCTGCCCGGCCTGGCCAAGTGGTCCCGCAACGGAATGGCGCAGGGCTCCAGCGACCTGGTCCCCGACGGAACCGTGGGGGTGTTCGATCATCCCGACGAGATCGAAGCCCTATCCGACGAGGACCGGGACAAGTTGCGGGCTGTCATCCTCTCGCATGCCAACGATCCGATCGCCGCCCTCAGTCCCGACCTGGCGCTCAAAGAGCCGGGCTGGCTGAAGACGGGTGAACGGGGCCGGGGAGTCCCGGCCAGCATGAGGTGGATTCCCATCGTGACGATGCTGCAGACGATGATCGATGCGGCCAACGCCATGGTCACCGTCCCGGGTGAGTTTCTCTCTTTCGGCCACGACTATCGGGCCGACACCGCGCGGATGGTGCACGCCGCCTACCGGTTCCCGCCGGTTACCGGCGAGCAGTTGGCGCGGGTTGAGCAGACGCTTCGGGATCTGGAATTGGAGCGGGCCGATCGCATCAAGGCGGTCGACTCGGACACTCCTCCGCCTCCCCCCGCCCAGCGGGGACAGGTCGGCGAGTTGGCCGGAGTACCGCTCCAGCAGGCCCAGGGAGCCCAGTGGCGAACCAGCGCCGTGTTCGGGCGACTGCGCAGGCAAGAAGGCACCGTCCAATAGCAACCGGCCGCAGGGAGCTAGGTTCAAACCGTCCAACGCGGAGGCTGAGAGATGACACCACCTGACGAGCAGGACACTGGTTCGACTATTGAGCAAGCCCGGCAGGATGTCCGGGACCTGAGGAGGTCGCTGCAGGAGGGCGTGGCGGTCGAGACCACTGCCACTTCCATCGACGGCCAGACCTTCGACTATCAGTCGTCCCTGGATGAGCCCGTTCCGCTGGGTGGATACGTCGTCATCGAACCCCCAAATGGCCGGCGCTACCTGGGACAGGTCACGGACCGGCAGACGGCGACGGAAGGCCGCGGCCGGGTAACGGTTGACGTTCCGCAGGTGGCCATCGGTGGGGCACGGGTGAGCCAGGCCGAGATCCAGCTGGAGGCGAGGATGGTGGTGGGTGACGGCCGACTGCTGGCCCGGCTCTCAGACGGTGAACTGGTCCCGACCACCCTCGACGATGTCTTCGAACGCGCCGCCCTGGCCCTGGCCGGCGCCCACGAGGTAGCGACCTACCTCGATTCGACGCGTCGCGGCGCGGCCGCCCTCGACATCGGCTGGTCGACATTCGCCGGCCCCGACGTTCGGGCCACAATGATGTCGGGCGGGTTCAATCGACACACGTTTCTGTGCGGGCAATCCGGCTCGGGCAAGACCTTCTCCCTGGGCGTGGTGTTGGAGAGACTGCTGATGGAGACCTCGCTGCGGATGATCATCCTCGATCCAAACTCGGACTTCGTCCGGATCAACGAAACCCGCCAGCAGGACTCGTACGAGCGAACGGTGGCCAATCCCGTCGATGATTACGCGGACCTGGCCGAGCGGTACTCGCAGGCAACCGAGACCGTGCGGGTGCTTCGGCCGGGAGCGGACGAGCGGCCTCTTCAGATCCGCTTCAGCGAGCTAACGGCCCATGAGCAGGCCACCGTTCTCAAGCTCGACCCACTCCGGGACCGAACCGAGTTCAGGGCATTTCGGCGTATCGCCGAGCGCATGGCCGATCACTCCTACTCGCTGCAGGATGTGCGGGCCGCTGCCCTGGCGACCCTGCAGGAGGATGCCCGCCAGATCGGCCTGCGGGTGGAGAATCTGGGCCTGGCCGATTGGGACGTATGGGCCGAGGACGACCAGGCCGCACTCGGAGACCAGTTGGCCGACGACTGGCGCGGGCTAGTGCTGGATGTCGGGGGGCTCAGCTCGGCGGACGAGAAGAACGTGGTGGCCATGAGCCTGCTTGGTCGGCTGTGGCGCAGCAGGGAGGAGCGGCAGCCGGTGCTCGTCGTCATCGACGAGGCCCACAATATTTGCCCGTCCGAGCCAACCTCGGAGTTGCAGGAATTGGCCACCGACCACGTCGTCCGGATTGCGGCCGAGGGACGGAAATTCGGCATCTACTTGCTGCTATCGACACAACGGCCTCAGAAGCTCCATCCCAACGTGCTGTCGCAGTGCGACAACCTCATCCTGATGCGTATGAACTCTCACGAAGACGTCGACCACCTGGAATCGGTCTTCTCCTTCGTACCTCCCCGGCTGCTCG
>JBPCTX010000014.1:0-8975 GCA_051011455.1 Acidimicrobiia bacterium
GTGGGCTCGGGTGCCTCACTGGCAACCGACTCGAGAGCTTGCAGGAAGGACTGTCCCGATCGCAGCGAGGTTGCGATCAAGCCGAGAGTGGAGGGCATCTGATCGACGAAGCGCGATTTCTCGCGGGAAGCCACGAAGCGCAGGCCCACCGCAATGACCAGTACCAGGATCACGAAGCTCAAAACGCCAGACAGAAGACTGCCCTGAAAGACACCGACCAGGATCGATGAGACGGCAGCCACCGCCACCGCGGCGGTCACCACCTCCCCGGGGCGCCACAGGATATTGGCTTGCTCCAGCATGTTGGCGATCGGCTGTAGAAGACCCTGAGATTCCGCTACCTCCTCGGCTTGCTTGGCAAAACCGCTCAGGAAGGGCATACGAGCCAACAGGCCGGTGCCCTCCTCATCTGCCCCCGCCCCGGAGCGGATGCGGCGGGTTGCCGACAGCTGGCCAAGCCTCTGTGAGACCGCATCGGTGCTTCGGCCGAAGCCGACGATTCCGACCAGCAGCGCGATGGCAGCACCCATTGTGAGGATTGAGATCAATCGCAGGGTTCCCGGCGAGGGACTCGCAGCCTCGCCCGCCTCGGGTGCCACTACCTCGAATGTTGGCGGCAGTGTGGTGGTTGAACGCGAGTTCGGTTGGAAGCCGGGAACTGTCACCACTTGGGAGGCGGTGGCTTGCTGATACCGCACTTCGAAGGTGACATCCCGGGGAGCCTGCTCCCCAGCCGTGAAGCTGAGCACTACCCGGTTGTCGAGCGATCGCTGAATGTCTGAATAGAGTGTGGCCAACTCTCCGAGGTCGGGCGCCTCAATGAATCGGCTGCCGGCCAACGCCTCGATACCCGAGGTGTCGAATTCCGTAGCCGAGAGAGCAACTCCGTAGACCGTCACCGACTGGTCGGCAACAGCAGCCTGGGCCTCTTCCAGCGTTGCCACGCTGGCATCGTCGGCGCTTCCCACCAGAACAATCAGGTTGCTCTCAAGCGTGTTGTCACCACCTACGGCTGAGTAGAGGTCGGCAGCCCGCACCACTCCGTCGTAGAGGAGAGTGGGACCGGCAGCCTCGAGTTGGGCGACTGCGAACTTGAGAGCGGTCTCGTTGCTGGTGAAACCGGTGAAGACGTCAACCTGTTCGCCGAAACCGATCACGGCAACCAAGTCCTGCGGCCGCATGTTCTCGATGAAAGCGACTGCTGCCTCTTTGGCAGCCTCCAGCGTTTCGCCTTCGGTGGACGCGCTGGTGTCGATGGCCAACACAATCCCAACCGGGACCGGATTCTGCGATATGGGCGTTGCGGTAACGGGAGTGACCGCCTCACCTGCTTCGAACACCGAAATGTCGGATGCGTCGAAGGTCTCGACGTTCCCGACGTCGACCACCATCGTCATCTCCGGATAGCGGGCAATGCCCACGTCGGTGATGGCAATCTCGACCGCCTCAGCCGGCTCGCCGTCCTCCTGAGCCAGAGCCGGGATGGCGCCCACCAACAGGAGTGCGGACATCCACAGCAGAAGCAGGGCGGGGCGGCGGGATCGGGTCATCCGAGATCGAAGGTGTCGGCCTCGCGGGCGAAGCCCTCGGGAGCGAACATGTCCGCCGGGAGCTTCATCCCGGCATCCTCCAGCTTCTTGCTGAAGGAGGGACGCAAGCCGGTCGACTTGAGATACCCCTTGTAGACGCCTTCCTCATCCACACCCATTCCGTAGTCGAACAGGAATACATCCTGAGTGGTGACGACCTCGCCTTCCATCCCCAACACCTCGGTGATGTGGGTGACGCGACGGGTTCCATCCCTCAGGCGGTGGAGGTGCACGATCAGATCGACGGCGCCCGCCACCTGCTCTCGAATGGCGCGGACCGGCATATCGAAGCCGGCCATCAGCACCATCGTTTCGATACGGGCGAGGGTGTCACGGGGGGAGTTGGAGTGAATCGTTGTCAGCGAACCGTCGTGACCGGTGTTCATGGCCTGCAGCATGTCGAGGGCCTCGCCACCACGGGCCTCACCTACGACGATGCGGTCGGGTCGCATCCGCAATGAGTTGCGAACCAGATCGCGAATGGTGACCATTCCCCGGCCTTCCAGGTTGGCCGGCCTTGCCTCGAGCGTCAGGACATGCTCCTGGCCCAGCTGGAGCTCAGCCGCATCCTCGATCGTGACGATGCGCTCGTCGTCGGGGATATAGCTGGACAGAATGTTGAGCATCGTGGTCTTCCCGGAGCCGGTGGCCCCGGACACGATGATGTTGAGCTTTCCTTCCGTGCAGTTGCGCAGGAATTCGGCGGTTCCCTCGGTATAGGAGCCTTTCTCGATCAGGTCCTTCTCGGTGAGAGGGTCGACCGAGAACTTGCGAATGGTCAGGAACGGCCCGCCGATCGCCAGAGGGTGGATAACCGCGTTGACACGGGATCCATCCGGCAAGCGGGCGTCGACCATGGGCGTCGACTCGTCGATACGGCGCCCGACCTGGCTAACAATCTTCTCAATGATGCGAAGCAGGTGAGTGGTGTCCACGAATCGCGCCGCACTACGGATGATCTTGCCGGATCGCTCGATATAGACGGCGTATGGGCCGTTGACCATGACTTCAGTGACTTCCGGATCGGCCAGCAGAGGATCAATCGGGCCATAGCCGAGGACGTCGTCGGCGATCTCACGCAGCAGAGCTTCTCGATCGAGTCGGGACAGCGGAACGTTCTCTTCCGATTCCAGAGCCCAGTCGAGCATCTCCATGACGCGGACTTTGAGCTCCGCATCCGACATCTGACGGTCATACAGCGAAGGACCGAGCCCTTCAACAACCTTGAAGTGCAGCCGACGGCGCAGTTCCTGAGCGGCCGAGTCCTCTTCTGATGTGCCGTCGACACCGGTCTCGGCAGCCTTAGCGGCCGCTACCCGTTCTGACAGGGAACTCATACCTCACCGTCCTTGCTGTGGTTAGCGCCCAAAACGGCGCTTCTTGTTCGCATCTGAAGAGGGCTGCCGCGTGTCCATGACGATCTGCGTGACATCCTCAAAAGCTTTCGCCGGCTTCGACTTGGGGTGCGATTCGACAATCGGAATGCCCTCGTTGATGGAAGCGGGCAGGAGACCGTCAGACGGAACCGAAGCCGAGATCGGCAAGCGCAGTGAGCGCTCGATCTCGTCCACATCCAGGCGGGCCTTGGAGTTGGACCGGTTCAGCACCAATTTGATCTTGTTGGATGGGTAGTTGAGGATCCGCAGGGTCTCGAGCGCCAGTTTGGCGTTCTTGACGCTCGGCAGGTCCATGTCGACGACGAACAGGACCACGTCGGACTTGTCCAGGATTGCCAGCAGTCGCTCATCCAGACTGGGGGCGGTGTCTACAACTACATAGTCGAACATCTCGCGGAGCATGCCGAGAATCCGGGTGTAGGTGGGAGTCGGGACCTCATCGGCAAACGCCGGCTCCAACGGCGCGGCCAGCACTCGCATTCCCGAGGAGTGGGTCGCCAGCACGGTCTCGAGGAACTGATTGTCGAGACGCTCCCCTTCCTTGGCGGCATTCACCACCGTGTGCTTGGGATCGACCTGCAGCACCAGCGCCACGTCACCGAACTGAAGGTCGGCGTCGGCGATCACGACCCGGCTGGCATCACCCCAGCGGGCCAGCAGGGTGGCGACGTTGGAAGCGAACACGGTCTTGCCGCTGCCTCCCTTGGCTGCCATGACCGTGATGATGCGGCCCTCAGACAGCGGTGCATGCGGCTCGGCGGAAGGCTGCTCGGCCCGGCGCTGGTCGCGGCGCTGGGCAGTCTTGAGAGCTTCGGTGACCGCGGCAATCGTGAGCGGGGCTTCGACCACGTCGCTGAGGCCGGACCGGATCGCCGCTCTCAGCACTTCGCCGGCAACATCGGCCGGAGCGGCCAGGATCACTACCAGGTCGGGATCCAACTCTGAGAGGGCGGAGGCCTCGGCTACGCCTTCGGCGGTCGCGAGGGAGGGTCCGATGAAGACCACATCAACGTTGCCGGAGGTGACACCGGCTTCAGCCTCGGAGATCGATTCGAGTAGCTCGACCCGCCCCTCGAAGACTTCCTTAGTCTGGCGCCGGATCTCTTCGTCAGAGTCGACGAAGACGATCCCTTCAGCGTCGAAGTCGGATGGATTACTCAAAGAGGGTCTCCCGGTTGATTCCGTCTGTGGCAACTGGGATGAAGTCGTCCGGGACCAGGGTCATCCACACGCTGCCCTTCTCGAAGGCGAACACCATGCGTTCGGCTTCCTGAGCTGTCACTTCCAGGGTGAGCAGGCCGAACTGGGTGCCCTCGCCGGCCTCTGTGACCGTTCCGTCCTCGTTTACGACCGATTGCACACGGCCGACGGAGTTGTCGAAGGCGGGATCACCCGTGCGCTTCTGCTCGGCAACGGCCAGCACCGGGATGCCCTGCAGCAAGAACCGGGAGAACTCTTCTTCTTGCGCCTCGGCGATCTGATCGAGCAAGTCGCGCAGGTTCTCGTCGGTGACTTCCTCGTCTCCCAGGCCTTCCAGGGTCAATTGCGGAGCCTGGATGGTCACGATCATGTTGATGCGATCGTCGGGACGGATGAACCCGCCGACGGCTCTGGTGGCGTCGACCTGGACTGTGATTGCTTGCTTGCCGGGGCTGATGATCTCGGCCAGCGACTCAATGACCGGAGCCTCGAGGGCGTCCTCCCACTGGTCGGAGGTCAGGATCTGGTTGCGGCTGATCGGCCCGATCGCAAAGCGATCACGCAGACGAGCGTTCATCTGCTCCACCGTCTCGAAGGCGACTGTACGGTCAGGGCTGGGGCCCGGCAGGTAGATAACCTGCTCTTCGCTGACCACATAGAGGGTCTCGTCGATGACGGTATTGCCGGGCGTGCGGGCCGGAATGTCCTGAGTGGCGCGCAGAACCGGTCTCAGTTCGAATCCCTCGCGGGCATCTTCATCAACACCCTGCAGGTATTGCCAGATCGAGAATGCAGCCACTCCCGCTAGCACGAGGGCCACGATCAGGACCACAGTGCGCTTTACCATTCGTAACTCCTTGCAGAAGCCGAGGCCGTCAGTCGACCGCTGTTCCAGGTACCTATCGGTAGACGCGACGCAGTGCTTGAGAAGAGCTTGACCCTCGGAGATTTCATTTTGTGAGCCTCACCAACCGTTGTTAAGGCAGTTGCGCAGTGGCGCGTTCCGTATTCTGGTCGGCTCCGGCGGTTGTGTCGAGGATTTTCGCGTTCTTGTGAACGCGACCGGGGTCAGCTTCCGCCGATGCCCCTCTCCTTCAGCTCTTTGAGGATGGCCTCAAGCGACTCGTCGGCCTTGAAGTGCGCACCCTCCGAGGCGATTTCCTCGCGCTCGAACTCGGGCTCCTGACGGGTCTTGCGCTGGGGCTTCTGGGGAGCGCTCCGCTCCGACCACTCCGGCAAGGCTTGCTTGATGGAGAGGCTGATCCGACGTCGATCGTCGTCGATCTCTGTGATACGGACGTTCACGCCCTGGCCGACTGTCAGCTCCAGTTCGGGGCTTTCGACGTGGCGCATGGCGATCTCAGACACGTGCACAAGGCCTTCGACGCCATCGGTGACTGACACAAAAGCTCCGAAGGGCACTGTCTTGGTGACCTTGCCTTCCACGATGTCCCCGACTTCATTGGCGGCCGAGAACGACTCCCACGGGTCCTCGCGAGTCTGGCGGATGGAGAGAGAGATCCGCTCGCGGTCCCGATCGACCTCGAGCACCTTGACGCTGACCTCATCGCCGACGCTGACGACTTCGCTGGGATGACTGACGTGCTGCCAGCTGAGCTCGGATACATGGACCAGGCCGTCCATCCCCCCGAGATCAACGAAAGCACCGAAGTTGACTACGGAAGAGACCACGCCCGTGCGGATCTGATCCTCGGCCAAATCTCCCAGGAAAGCGGTGCGCTGCTCTGCCTGCTCCTCTTCGAGGTAGGCGCGGCGTGATAGCACTACGTTGTTGCGATTCTTGTCCAGCTCTATGACCTTGGCCTCAATCGGCTCACCGACGTACGGCTGGAGGTCGCGCACCCGGCGCAGCTCAACCAGCGAAGCGGGTAGGAATCCGCGCAGGCCGATGTCGACGATCAAGCCACCCTTGACGACCTCGATGACGGGACCGGTGACGGTTCCGCCCGCGGCCATGACCTTCTCAATCCGTCCCCAGGCCCGCTCGTACTGAGCTCGCTTCTTGGACAGGATCATCCGTCCCTCGGAATCCTCCATCTCCAGCACCATGGCCTCGATGGTGTCTCCCACAGCCACCTCTTCGGCCGGATTGACCTGGTTGCGAATCGACAATTCTTTGGCAGGGATGACGCCTTCGGACTTGAAGCCGATGTCTATGAGCACCTCGTCTGGGTCGATCCGGACCACGGTGCCTTCAACCAGGGAGCCTTCCTTGAACTGCATGACCGTGCGTTCGAGAGCGCTCTCGAAATCCTCGGCCGACAGGTCGTCGGGGAGGTCCTCGAGGTTGAGGTTCATCTTCACCACGACGATCTCGTCACTCGTCGCCGGGGTGGTTGTCGATTCGGCCGACAACTCGGGCACAGGCTGGGAGGGGTCCTCGGGTGGAGCGGCCGCTTCGGCAACTGCTTCAACCGGAGTATCGGCAGTGATCTCGATCCCGTTGGGGATCATCAGGTCGGGGGCAGTTTCGACAGGGTCGGGGGTAGCTTCGGCGGCTGCGGGGGCGGCGACTTCTTCCACCACCGGCTGGTCCGCCACGGTCTCTTCGACCGTTGCTACCTCGGTTTTCTCATCAGACAAAAGTTCTCCTGGTACACGGAATTAACTCCACGAATGTGGAGCGGCCACAGGATATCACAATGGTTCGCAAAGGGGCTTGTCAGGCCTTGACTTGTGACAGGTCGCGGCCGGTTCCGACGTCCACGGTGAGCGGCACTGCCAGCTCGGCCACCCCTTCCATCAAATCGACCGTGAGCGCGGTCACCGGCTCCAACTCATCCTCGGGGCATTCCAGGACCAGCTCGTCGTGGACCTGAAGGATCAGCGCCGACTCGAGACCCTGCTCTTCGAGCTCCCGGTCGATCGAGATCATGGCTTTCTTGATGATGTCGGCGGCCGCCCCCTGGATGGGTGCATTCAGCGCCATCCGCTCCCCCATCTGCCTGGTGCGGTAGTTGGAGGCGGCCAGCTCGGGCAGGTACCGGCGCCGGCCGAAGATTGTGGTGGTGTAGCCGTCGTCGCGAGCCCTCTTGACGATGCCCTCCATGAAGGCCTGGACACCGGGGAACTGATTGAAGTACGCATCGATCAATTCCTGGGCCTCGCCGGTGTCGATCTCCAGTCGTTGCGCCAGCCCGTAGGCCTCCATTCCATACAGCAAGCCGAAGTTGATCATCTTGGCCCGGCGCCTCTGATCTGGCGTCACATCCGCCAGTTCGACGCCGGCCACCCGGGCGGCGGTGGCGGCATGAATGTCCACCTTCTGGCCGAAAGCATCGAGAAGGCCGGGATCCCCGGTCACGTGAGCCAGTACTCGCAACTCGATCTGCGAGTAATCGGCCACCAGGAACCGGCATCCTTCCCGGGCCGTGAACGCCCGCCGAATGGTGCGGCCTTCTTCGGATCGGATCGGAATGTTCTGCAGGTTGGGTCGCTCGGAGGACAATCGTCCGGTGGAGGCGGCCAGTTGGTTGAAAGTGGCATGGATGCGGCCATCGTCACCAATCAGAGGAAGCAGTCCGTCGACATATGTGGACCGCAGCTTTTCCAGCTGGCGGTACTCGAGAAGCAACTCAACGATTGGATGGTCCTCGGCCAGTTTCTCGAGGACGGCGGCATTGGTGGACGGCTGCCCCTTTGGCGTCTTCTTGAGAACCGGCATTTCCAACCGCTCAAAGAGGACTTCTCGCAATTGAAGCGTTGAGTTGACATTGAAGGGCCCACCCGCCGCTTCGTGGATCTTCCCCTCGAGCCCTGCCAGACGATCCCGCAAGCTGTCACCCAACTCACGCAAGTAGACAGAATCCACCTCGATCCCGGCCTGCTCCATCCGGGCCAGTACCCGTATCAACGGGAGCTCGATCTCCTGCAGCAAGGCGGTCGCTCCGCGCGCCTCAACTTGCTCAGTGAGAGGCTCGACCAGTCGGGCGATGGCCACGGCCCGCCGTCCCGCCGCCTCCAGGTCGGGACCACCACCAAAATCGAGCATTCCCTGGTTGGCCGGAGTGCCGCCGTCATCGACCGACTCCAGTTCCAGTCCCGCCACCCTTCCTGCCAGGTCAACCAGGCCGTAGTCCCGCAGCGACGGGTTCACCACGTAGGCGGCCAGGGCCGTGTCGAACGCCAGGCCCTGCAGATCGACGTCCAGGTCGAGCAGGGCGTGGATGGTCGGCTTGGCATCGTGAAGGAACTTCCCGACGGTGGCATCCTCCAGCACCGTGCGAAGATCCTCGGCCGAGGCCGCCGGCACGAAGAGAGCTTCCTCGTCCCCGTCGGTAACAATCACCCCCGACAACTCGGGCCCGTCCCATACCGGCTCTAGAGCGAGTGGGCCTTCGATGGCAGCCAGGCGCTGGGGATCGGTTTCGGTCTTCACCTCGACTTCCAGGGCTTCGCCTGCCGGGCCGGCCGATCCCCCGCCCACTTCCTGCAACCGGCCCCACAAAGAGTGGAATTCCAGTTCCTCGAACACCGCCCGCACCTCACCCTGGTCCCACTCAGACAGCGACAGGGAATCGATATCGACTTCCAGATCGACCGTCCGCACCAGGGCCATCAGCTCTCGGTTCAGGAAGACCTGCTCGCGGGCTGCGGCCAGGTTCTCTCGCAACTTGGGGGTGAGCTGATCAAGATTCTCGAAGATCCCCTCCAGAGAGCCGTGCTCGTTGAGGAGCTTGGCCGCCGTCTTCTCCCCTACTCCGGCCACCCCGGGCAGGTTGTCAGAAGAATCGCCCCGCAATGCGGCGTATTGGACGTAATCGGCCGG
>JBPCTX010000015.1:0-2656 GCA_051011455.1 Acidimicrobiia bacterium
TCCCAATACTTCGCCGATGACTGCGCGTGGTAGTTCCTCCCACACGGCTAGGAGCAGGATCTCGCGGTCGCTTGGACTAAGACGGCTCAGAGCAGTCGCAATTCTCTGCAATTCTTGGTTGCGAACCACTTGGGCCTCCGGTCCGATCTCCAGCACAGGTCGCATCGAGCCCGCCCTGGCAATCAGCCGGGCGTAGCGCTGGTCGGATCGGCGTCGGTTGCTGAGGACGCCGCGAGCCGTGCTGTATAGCCAGGGCAGGGCACTGTCGGGTTCGGGGGCCTTGCCGATATGCCGCCAGACGATCGCAAACGTCTCGTTCATGATCTCATGGGCATTCTGCTCGTCGGCTCGCCGCCGGCTGTACGCCAAGATTGCTCGGCGATGCTGGTCGTAGATCGCTTCAAACTTGCGACGGGCTGATTCGTTGTCCATCAGATTCCGGGATTGCTCGTCCTATCTGAGTCCACCGGAAGAGAAACCTGACACAGGAACCTACTCAAAGCCGTCGACGCCGGACCCGGCATCCTGCAAGAAGTCCGTGACGGATTCCGGTCACTGGTCCTGCTGCAGCATCAGCTCCCTCGCTCTTTACGCACGTAGAGCGCGGATTGGTCCGAATGCTGACAGGAGACTTGGGGCTGAGTTGGGCCCGAACTGTGTCAGTCAGAATGCCGTGCGGTGGTGTCTAATGGGTGGAAGACAATGGGGAAGCCTTGGCGATTGATTCCAGGAAACGAACTGACGCTGAGATCTACAGTGACCACGCGGTCGCCCTAGTTCAGTTCGCGACGGTTCTTGTCGGGCCGGCCGATGCCCAGGATGTGGTGTCGTCCGCCGTTCTCAGATCCTTGGGAAATCCGGGGTGGAGTCAGGTCCAGAACCATCGCAGTTATCTGCACCAGGCGGTCGCCAATGAGGCTCGGAATCTGTATCGGAGCGAATCACGACGGCGCCGGCGAGAGGTACGCATGAGCGAACCGGTCTTGATCTACCTGCCAGAGCTGCGCCCTGACGTGCAGCGGGCGGTGGAGAAGTTGAGCGTGCGTCAGCGGGCTGTCGTCTACCTCACCTATTGGGAAGACATGACTGATCAGATGGCCGCCGACTACCTCGGGATATCGGCCGGTTCCGTTCGTAGGCACCTAGCCAGGGCCAGAGACCATTTGAGGAAGGCGCTGTATGACTAACCGCTTGGACGAGGAGATCAGATCCACACTTGGATCGATGATTGCCGAGGCTCCTGAACCTATGGAACTCGATGAGCTTGCGATGCAGGCCGCCATCGCCACGGTTCCCCGACAACGTCGGTCCCCGGTGCCGGCGATTGCTGCCGCGTTCGCAGCGATGGTGGCCGTCGTTGGAGCGATCGCCCTCCTGGCGCCATCTTCTGGGGAGAGTGCAGGTCCTGTGACGACAACTCCCGCGACGCCGGACGTCGGTGCCTGGTCTCGGATCCCCCATGACGAAGCCGTTTTTGGGGCGGTGTCCGGCCAAGCGGTCATGAACGGTGTGACCGCCGGTGGCCCTGGCCTGGTGGCTGTCGGAGCGACCGGTCCGGAGGCGGCGGTGTGGACCTCGGTCGATGGACTCGCCTGGTCGCGGGTTCCTCACAACGAGGCGGTGCTGGGCGGAGACAGCGACCCGATTTGCGGCGGAGCAGCCATGATGAGTGTGGCCGCTGGAGGCCCTGGCCTGGTGGCCGTCGGATTCGATAGGTCGCTGTACACCGGTAACAGCGACGCGGCGGTGTGGACGTCTGCCGACGGGATCACCTGGTCGCGGGTTGCTCACGATGAAACCACCTTCGGTGGAGAGAGCGACTCCGCGTGTTACGGCCCCTCGATGTCGAGCGTGACTGCCGGTGGTCCGGGCCTGGTGGCAGTCGGATGGGATGGGCAAAGCGCGGCGGTGTGGACCTCTCCCGATGGGATTGCCTGGTCCCGGGTGCCCCATGATGAGTCGATCTTCGGTGGAGCTGTGGGGGCTGCCACGATGAACGGTGTGACCCTCGGTGGTCCTGGTCTGGTTGCGGTGGGATCGGATGGTTTGGATGCGGCGGTGTGGACTTCTGTTGATGGGATCACCTGGTCCCGAGTCCCGCACGACGAAGCGATGTTTGGCTACGTCGGAGTTTACGCGTATGACGACGACCGCACCCAGACCCGCGCGATGTCCAGTGTGACGGGTGGGGGTCCAGGTCTGGTGGCGGTGGGATCAGTTGGCGGTGACGACTGGTTAGGTGGGCTCATGGCAGTGTGGACTTCTGTGGATGGGATCACCTGGTCCCGGGTCCCACACGATGAGAGGGTATTCGGCTCGTTGGCGTCCTACGAGATAAACGATGTGACCGCAACGGATTCCGGTCTGGTCGCGGTCGGATCTCGGAACGGCGACACGCATGGATCGGCAGTCGTCTGGACCTCTCCGGATGGGATCACGTGGTCTCAGCATCCCCACGCCGAGACCGCCTTTGGAGGGCCGGGTGACCAGACAATCATGAGCGTGACCTCAACCGGGTCGGGTCTGGTAGCAGTGGGATCGGACACGGGCGGGTCGGTCGGCACCGACGCAGCGGTATGGGCCGGACCGCAGAACGACTAGCAAGGGAGGACGTCGAGGACGAGGTCATTGTGTCGTCGCCCCCGGGGCCTTAGGC
>JBPCTX010000016.1:0-4646 GCA_051011455.1 Acidimicrobiia bacterium
CCCCCGACGGATCAGAGCTGGGCTCGTCGGTGGATCCGGCGAACTGTGAGACGGCGGCGAGGACCACTGCTACGACCAGAACGACGGCGGTGATCCTGACGTACTGTCGGTTTACCCATTCAAAGAATCTGTTCCCCATGTCACTCATACCTTTCGTTGATTGGTGTGCCTGTCCGGAAGGAAGTGCCCGCGCGGATTGCGACCCGGGCGCCCTTCATGAGTTCTCTTTCGCTGTCTTGATGAGTTCGTCCACGTGCTCTTGGAAGTGGCGTCGCCACCTGGGGGCGACCATGGCCCCGGCGACACCAACCGTGAAGCCGTGAAACACCTCGACGTTGGTGATGCGGGTGCCAGAGGTGTCCCGGGGTTCAAACCTCCACAAATGGATGGTCTGGAGGGCCCTGCTGGTCTGGCCCCACTCGGCCGAAATGCCCGGCTCGATCGCGACGACCCGCTCGTCGAAGAATCTTGTTCCAAACGGGAATCCCAGATCCAGCTCCTGGGTGAACTCGGAGCCGGCTCGCCACGGCTGGCCCTTTGTCCAACGCGCTCCAAGCACCCGCGATGACATTGATGGCCACTCCTCGATCTCGCTCCAGGTCTGCCAGATCGCGGCCGGCAGCAGATCGGTTTCGGCGGACGCAAGGACGACGAGTGTCTTCCAAGGTGGCGCTCCGGCATCGAGGCGGCTGAGCGCTTGCTGGACGACGGCATTGGTCATCGGCGGGCAGTCCGGTTCCATCGACCTGGCACTTCTTCCTCCACAAGAAAGCGTGTTGGTAGCTTCGGACAGGACGCCTCCGATGTCGTCCCCCCGGTGGGGTGGATCGGTGGGACGGCCGGTGGATTCCCCGCCAGGCAGCTGTCCTCCCCTGGGGGGAGCGGGAATCCTCCCTCGGAGTGACGACGCGTCGGTTCAGCATTCTCTACGGTTGCACCATGGCTCAGGATCAGGAACCAACCGCCGAGGCCAGCGAAGGGTCAACAGCGGTCCTCATTGTCGATGACGACGCCATTGTGAGGATCGGCCTGCGAATGATTCTGAGCGGCGCTGCCGATATTGAGGTGGTCGGAGAGGCGACCGATGGCACGGGCGCAGTCGAGATGGCCGCTCAGCTACATCCCGATGTGGTCCTCATGGACATCCGCATGGGCGACATGGACGGGATCGAGGCAACTCGTCGCATACTCGCCGGACCGTCTGATGCCAGGGTCGTCATTCTCACCACCTTTGATATCCGTGAACAGGTGTACGAGGCATTGCGGGCGGGGGCCAGTGGCTTTCTGGTCAAGCGGACCGCTCCGGATCAACTACTTCAGGCTGTTCGGTCGGCTGCGGCCGGGGACGCGTTGCTGTCTCCGTCGATAACCCGCATGATGCTCGACGAGTTCTCCCCGCCCTCCAGCGTCTCCACAGCCGACCTCGAGAAACTCACCGATCGCGAGCGGGAAGTGCTGGTTGAAATCGGACTCGGATACTCGAACTCGGAGATCGCCGAACGACTTTTCGTGGCCGAGAGCACGGTCAAGACGCATGTGAAGCGGCTTCTCCTCAAGCTCGAGCTCCGCGACCGGGTCCAGGCCGTCATATACGCCTACGACCGTGGTCTCGTTCGTCCCGGTGAGACCGACGCAGTGGGAACGCAATGAACAGAATTCTCGAACTCCGTTCTTGGCCGCAGGGATTCTGGCTCGACATGAGCATCGCGGCTGTGTACACCGCAATTGCTCTCGGTCAACTCGCATGGAGCCCGATCTTCGACGGGGTCGTCGAGCCGGCACTGGTGCTGTTCGTGCTCATGCAGACCGCCTTCCTTGGCTTCCGAAGGCGATACCCGTTCACTGTTCATCTCATTGCCAGCGTCGGCTTGGCGCTGCAGGCCAACGCCTTCCCTCGCGGCGTCAGCACCGATGCCACTCTCATCAGTATCTACAGCGTGGCGGCGTACGGCACCTGGCGACTTGCCTGGCTGGCACTGGGCCTGACTCTCGCCGACGTCGTTTGGGTTCTCTCACAAACGCCCGGGTGGGACGAGTGGCAGCTCATCCAGACCTTCGTCCTGTGGGCCGGTGTTTGGGGCCTGGGGGTGTTCACCCGACTCCAGCACGATCAGATCGAGCGTCGAACCCGGCGGGTAACCCAACTGGAGCAAGAACGAAAGCTCGCCCGCCAGAATGCAATTGCCGAGGAGCGCGGTCGAATGGCGCGTGAGCTCCACGACTCGGTTGGTCACTCCGTTACCGGGATCGTCATGCTGGCCGGCGCAGTCCGCGGGGTCGAGAAGCAGTCCGAGGTGGTTCAAGATGCCGTCGTCGCCATCGAACGCTCCGGGCTGGAGGCCATGGCCGAGCTTGATTCGTTGATCGGCCTCTTGCGTGACGAAGACCAGCAGGGCGGAAGTGCCCGTCAGCCGGGGTTGCGCGACCTGGATGGACTCTTCACTCGAGCCGAGGCGATGGGCCTAGAGGTTGATCGTGACATTGCCGATGTCGGAGCGCTAGTTCCGGCTATCGACCGGGCTGCCTTTCGAATCGTCCAGGAAACCCTCACGAACGCAGCCAAGTATGCGAATCCGGGCCGCGTGTCGGTGGCTATCAGAGCGGTGAACTCGTCCATCGAGATAGAAGTCGTAAACGCGGTGTTGGTTGACGCTACGCAGACGAACCTGAGCAGCGGGCGAGGCCTGATTGGCATGGACGAGCGAGTCTCGATCCTCGGCGGGAGCTTTGAAGCGGGTCCAACGCCAGACGGTGAGTTCCGAGTTCTTGCCCGACTCCCGACTGCAGCCCATCCGGTGGCCTAGCAGGGCGACTCAAGATTCCGGGATGAGCGCGAATCGCTCGGCAGCCTCGGACCATGACGCGGGGACCGGACCGGGCAGATCGGACAGGTAGCCAGGCATGAGTTTGGCGTACTTGAGGATGGAGCGGGCCATGATGCGATGACGGATCGCTTCCGGATCGGTGACGGGTCCGTACCCACTCCAGAAGGCTTCGAGGCCGGCGGGATCGCCTCGGAATTGGTGCATGAACGGTGAGATGAACTCATGATCGACAGGGCCGACCGAGGCGTCACTCCAGTCGATGAGGTTCCAGGTGCCATCATCGGCGCTGAGGAAATTGATCGAAGAGAGGTCGCCCTGAATGAAGGTGTCTCCGGTTGCGAGATCGCCTGCCTGGTCGACGTAGTCGGCGGCGGTCGCAGCGAGATGAGCGGGCAGGTTCTCCAGGTTCGACGCCAGAGCGAACCGATCCTCGTCGAGGACTTCCGTCCAGTCCCATCGCAGGGAGTCGATTGGTTGGAGTTGGGATATCTCCCGGGCCAGGCGGCCTTGCAGGATTGCGAGTTCGGCGCGCTGGGCCGGCGTCCCCAGCTCGGCCCGCCAGCCCAGGGACATCCCTTCGATCCGCTCCATCACGATGTAGCCCCAGGAGTCGATGCGGCCGCTAGTTCGTTGGAGGGGAGTGGGGACGCTGAGGCGACCGTGGACCTGGTCGAGGGCGATTCGCTCTCTATTCCACATGTCGATCCAGAACGGCGGAACGAGTTTCACGATCCAGTCACCGGCTAGCACCACAACGTTGCGCCCGGCCTTTGCTCTCTTGGGCTTGGGAAAGTCGAGCTGATTTCGCTGGGCGATCAGGTCGATGGCTGGTGACCACCACGGATCGGGCGCCCGGTGATACGAGGCCCAGTACTCGTCGTGGTTGATGTCCGGAAGTGACATGGGGGAAACCTGAGATGCCGTGTCTGGTCGGGCTGGTCGGATTTGAACCGACGACGGGAACCCTTCGGGTTCCGGGAACCCGCGGGGTTCCTTGTGAGTTGCTTCGCAACTCCCATTGTGGATGTCCGCCGTCGGGCTGGTCGGATTTGAACCGACGACCTCTTGCTCCCAAAGCAAGTGCGCTACCAAGCTGCGCTACAGCCCGAAGCAGCTTTCGGCCCTCGGCCGTCGGCTGTCAGCCAGAAGAGTAGGAGGACTCAACGGCTCTGCCCACCTTCGGCACTTGGGTTCCCCTCCTTCAAGTGTTCTGTCGCGGTTGCTGCGACGGATGTTGGATCGCTCTAGGACGCCGCTCTTCTTCTTCCTTCCCATGAGGGGAAGGTGGCAGCGGCCCGTAGGGCCGATGACGGATGGGGGGACGGAGTTCCCAAGTAGCAGTTGCGCAGCAACTGCCAAGCAACCCGAAGGGTTGCCCCCCACCCCGTCTCCGCCTCACGGCGGAGCCACCCCGCCCTC
Organism: Acidimicrobiia bacterium; assembly: GCA_051011455.1. Lineage (GTDB taxonomy): Bacteria > Actinomycetota > Acidimicrobiia > Spongiisociales > SHLN01 > SHLN01. The sequence goes on from JBPCTX010000016.1 coordinate 4,245, forward strand.
GAGGGCGGGGAAGATCATATGCGGCCCTTGGAAGGAATGGGGAGAAGAAGGTCGGCTGCCCCTTGCCACACCTGCCCCTCGCTTTCGGCGAGCGGCACCTTCTCCCACGCATGCCGGGGGGACTGACGAAGCGAGGGCAAGCCGGGGGACTGACGAGTGACAGCAAGGTGGGACCGACTAATGCTGGCTTTGAAAGCTGACGGCTGACAGCCGATAGCTGAGTATCCTGTCTGGCCTCGCGGGTGTAGCTCAATGGTAGAGCTCCAGCCTTCCAAGCTGGCTATGAGGGTTCGATTCCCTTCACCCGCTCGGCGCTCGGAGGATTGCCCCCGTAGCTCAGTGGACAGAGCAGGAGCCTTCTAAGCTCTTGGTCGGAGGTTCGAATCCTTCCGGGGGCGCCTG
>JBPCTX010000017.1:0-8198 GCA_051011455.1 Acidimicrobiia bacterium
ACCGATGGCGGGATCGTGGTGTCGATCGTCGTGGTGGTGTCAACTCTTGTCGTCGTGGTCGTCGAGCGATCGGGCGTGATCGTGGGAGTGGTCGTATCGGTCGTGGGTGCTGTTGTCGTGTCCGTCCTGGGTGCTGTCGTCGTTGGATTGTCGATCGTTCCACCATCACCATTGCCGGGCCCAACGTCGCTGGGAGAACGATCCGCCGCTATCGCCGCGGCCTCATCAAGCCGCCGACCAAGCCCGCCGTCGGCACGGAGCCGATCCAACTCCTCGGTGGCCCGCATGAGCTGGTCGGCAATCACATCGCGGGGTGCGTCGGCTGCCACCAGTATCTCGAGCTCCTCAATCCGGTGCTCGGCCACCACGTCATCGTCGACCCATGATCGGATGGTTTCTGTGACCTTCTTGACCGGATAGAGGCTGTCGCCGGGAATCGAACCTTCTGCGGCCAGAGCGATTCCTGCCGGCAGGGCAATGAGGGCCGCAGTAGCTGCGATCACCGACAGCCGGCGCCTGGCCGGGCTGGTCGGCCTGGCCCTGGCGGCCTCTCGCTCAACCGCAGCCTCGATAGCTGCCAGGTGTTCGGGGCGGGAGTCGTCTGAGACCGGGCGCCAGGCCGCTCGGCGGATCTGATCGGAGAGCTTCTGCTTGCTCATGTCACGCACTCTCTCGGGCCAGAGGCCCATCATCGGACAGCAGCTGCCGGAGCCGCCGCTCGGCCCGAGCCGCGATGGCGAATACCGCCGCCCGGTTGGTTTCGAGGACGACCGCGACCTCGTGACCGCTCATGCCCATCACGTGGCGCAGAAACAGCACGGCGCGCTGCTGATGCGTCAACTCGGACATGGCGGCCGCGAGATCGCCCTCACCCCCCGGGGAAGGATCCGTGGAGAGAAGGTCGTCCGGTACCTGCCCGTGCAGGGTTTCGGGGTGCCGCCGACGGCGGCGGATCTCATCGAGGCAACGGAATCGAACACTTCTGAATAGCCAGGCCCGCAACGAGCGCCCGTCACCCCGTATGGTCGGCGCCGCCTTCACTAGCTCGAGGAAGGCCTGCTGAACCGCATCCTCGGCTGCACCAGACTCACGAAGCATCGAGTATGCGAAGGAGTTCAGCCCGTCTGCCAGCATCTCGTACAGCTGCCGGAAAGCTTCGGGCGCGAGCCGACGCACTCCCTCGAGGAGCGCGTCCAACTCGGCAGTGTTCGAATCACCCGTGATGGTTTGTCCCTGGGCTCGGCGACTACTCCTAGGAATCGGCGTCGACAGCTCGTAAGTGAACGTCATTTCCTACTCGGTCCGTGAGACGGTCGGTGGCCCGGTCGAGGATCCGGTCTTTCGGCCGTGGCTCGATCGGCTCGTCAATCGGTTTGTCGGTCGGGCGGTCGGCGGGTCGGTCGGCCGGCCGATCGGCGGGGCGGTCCGTCGGGCGATCCACCGGGCGGTCGGTTGGTACAGGAACACACCTGGCGATTGCTCCCGCGACATCAACTCTGACGCAAGGGTCGGGCACACAAACCCGATCCGTAATCCGGTCGATACGGACACAAGGGGGCGGAACACAGCGGCGATCGAGGATACGATCGGTGACCCGACACGGAGGAGGCACCGGTCGGCGATGGCAGCGCCTGGAGTCCGGGTGTGCCTTGCACCAGCGCTTCCACAGCTCACGGCACTTCTCCTTGGCCGCGCTCGTCAGTTCATCTTCACCAAACAGGCGGCGACAGCGCTTCCAGATGTCGTGGGCTTCCACGTCGCCGTCGGCGCGAACGACCGGACCGGTCGCCAGACCTGCCTCACCGTTCGCGGATTGGGCGGATGCCAGGCCGCCGAAGAGACCCATGAACAGGGAGGCGCTCACGGCCAGAACCAGGGCTCGTTTCATTGTGGTGTTCCTTTCCTCACCCCATAAGACGCCGCGCTGGGTCCGAATTCGACGGGCAGGGTGACGATTTGTCACACCGGCCCGGCACACTGCCTGCATGTCAGCTCGCGCACCCGGGGTCGAGTACCGTCATCTCCCCATGGATCAGCCTCGCCCTTCCACCACCGACGAGATAGCCGCCCTGGAGACGATCATCGGTGCCGGCGACCATAGGGAAGCGGCGGCCGCCCTCTCGAGCCTGCGGCGCCGTTGGCGGGAGGCTCCGGTGTCCTTTTCGGTCGATCAGGTCCAGCAACTCGTCAGTCTCAGTGACCGACTAGCTGGCCTCCAGGCCGCAGCCATCGACGACGCCCTGAGCTCAACGTTCGGGTTTTCGGAGTTCCGCGCCGGTCAGCGGGAGATAATTGAGGCCGTGGTCGGCGAACGCGACTGCGTGGGAATCATGCCGACCGGCGCCGGCAAGTCACTGACCTTCCAACTGGCCGCCCGGGTGCTGGGTGGCACGACTCTGGTCATTTCTCCGCTGATTGCGTTGATGAAGGACCAGGTCGATGGTCTGGAACTAGCCGGATTTCATTCGACGTTCCTCAACTCCAGCCTGGATCCGGCCGAGCGCATCGACCGCATTTCCCGCCTACGCAAGGGTGAGTACGAGCTGGTCTACGCTGCACCGGAAGGGCTGGAGGCTTCGGTCGGCGGGGCCCTGACCGGAATCGACCTGAGCCTTATCGCGGTCGATGAGGCTCATTGCATCAGTCAGTGGGGCCATGACTTCCGGCCTGCCTATCGCAACCTGCGCGGTCTGAAGGACCGCTTCGGGGTTCCTGTACTGGCCCTGACGGCCACTGCTACCGCAGAAGTCACCGCCGATATCGAGGAGCAACTCGGGCTCCGGAACCCGATGCACTTTCGCGGCTCCTTTCTTCGCCCCAATCTGAAAGTCCATGTCGTCAAGAAGGGGGAACAGGCCGACGGACGCAGAGTCAAGGTGAAAGAGTCGATCGGCAAGCTGTGTCTGGCCCGGCCCGGACAAAGCGGCATCGTCTACACGCTGTCACGCAAGTCGTCCGAGACTACGGCTGCCTACCTGCGAAGCCTGGGAGTAGCGGCCATGGCGTATCACGCCGGAATGGAGCGCTCGGATCGCACCGCAGTGCAGGAGGCCTTCATCCGCGACGAGGTGGACGTCATCTGCGCCACCATCGCCTTTGGTATGGGGATCGACAAGTCGAACGTCCGCTACGTAATCCACCGGGACATGCCCAAATCGATCGAGTCCTACTACCAGGAGATAGGGCGGGCCGGCCGGGACGGCCTGGACAGCGACTGCATCCTCTTCTACTCATGGGCCGACGTCATGAATCTGGAGCGGATGAGCGATGGGGAGACGGACCGGCATCGGAGCCGCATTCGCCAGATGTACAACTGGGCAGATCGCCGCACCTGTCGGCACCGAACACTGGTCTCCTACTTCGGAGAAGAAGTCGAGCGATGCCAGATCTCCTGCGACGTGTGCACCGAAGTCGACATCCTGGAAGGTCTCACCGCTCGCCGCCCGTCACCAGCCCCCCGGACGGCCGTCGACCGCCCGGCCGACACTCCCGGTTTCGAAGCCCTACGAGCCGTCCGACGCCGATTGGCCGATGCCGCAGGCGTCCCCGCCTATGTCGTGTTCAGCGACGCCACGCTTGCCGAAATGGTTGAGCATCGCCCGACCACTCCCGAGGGCCTGCTCCAGATCAGTGGGGTGGGCCCCAAGAAGCTCGATACCTACGGCGACGAGTTCCTCGAGGCGCTACGCGCTCTCGACTGAGGACTCGCCGCCGAGATCCTTCACGAACCGGTAATGCGGGCCGGTTCCCGGAGTGACGAACTCATCCCCCACCACCCGGAACCCCAGCCGCTCGTAGAAGGACCGGGCCGGCGACCTTCCATTGCACCAGACCCGGGCCGCGCCTCGCCCCTCCAGTACCGCGATTCCGTTCCGGGCCAAGCGAGCGCCGATGCCTGAGTTGCGGACGGCCGGAAGCGTCACCATTGCCTGCAGCTCATAGGCGCTTTCGCTCGCCTCGCCCCGCTCGCTCCGGGGCAGGAATGAGACCACTCCCACCAACTCCCGGCCTGTCCCCAGGTCTCCGAATGCGCCCAGGTGAAGCGCGGCCGGATGATCGTCGAATTCATAGTGGGAGGCCTCGGCCGGCAGCATCGGACGGAGAACGAATCGACGCAGCCCAAAGGCGTCGGCTACCGGGATGACCTGAATGTCGGTCTCAAGCTCGGAAGCTTTGGAGGGCATTGGGAGACCGGTCCGAATCAGGCCTGGCGCAGCGGCGCCCAGGCCAGCAGCAAGGTCTTCTTGCCCTCGCCATCGAACTCCACAACCGCCTCGGCCTTGTCTCCGGCCCCCGTCACGGACACAACAGTGCCGCGGCCCCAGTGGTCGTGAATCACCATCTCGCCGGGATGGACATCCGAGAGCGCATCCGGCTTGGCAACAATGGCCTCCCTCCGATCCCGCTTGACTCTGGATTCCTCTTCGAGCAGGTGATCGGGGACTTCGCGCAGGAAGCGGCTGGGACCGTTGAAATTGGGCGCTCCCCACAAGGCGCGCTGGATGGCATTGATCAGGAACAGTCGCTGCTCGGCTCGGGTCACCCCGACATAGAACAGGCGTCTCTCTTCTTCCATCTCGGCCGGTTCTCCCAGTGAGCGCATGTGTGGAAAGACGCCGTCCTCCAGCCCGACCATGAAGATCACCGGGAACTCCAGGCCCTTGGCGTTGTGCAGCGTCATCAGCGTGACCGCCCCGGAGTGCCCATCGTCCAACTCGTCGATCTCGTTGACCAGGCTCACCGTCTCCAGGAATAGCTGCAGCTTGCTCAGACCGTCCAACTCAACCCAGGGAACCCCGTCGGCGCTCTCGCGTCCGGGCCCGCTCTCCTCGAACTCCTCAGCGATCGTCACCATCTCTTTCAGGTTCTCCACCCGCCCGAGCGCTTCCACCGTTCGCTCCGCCTCGAAGGCCTGGACCAGGCCGCTCTCGGCCAGCACCGCGTCTACCGCCGCCCGCGGACCGCCCTCTGCCTTATCCCGCAGGTAGTCGAGGAGGCCGAGGAACTCGGTAACGGATCGAGCGGCCCGGGCTGAGACGCCCTGAATGTCGTGGATCTTCAACAGCGCGTCGTAGAAGGTGATGCCTTCGGCCTGGGAGTAGCGATCGATGTGCCCGACGGAAGTGTCGCCTATGCCGCGCTTGGGGGAGTTGAGAACGCGCTTGAGCGCGACCTGGTCATCAGGATTGATCAGGACTTGCAGGTAGCCGAACCCATCCTTGACCTCGCGGCGCTCATAGAACTTGGTGCCGCCCACCACCTGGTAGGGAATCCCGTAGCGAACGAACACTTCTTCCAGCACGCGGCTCTGTGCGTTGGTCCGATAGAAGACTGCCATCTCGCGGGCAGCCAGGCCCTCCGCCTCCAACTCGCCGACCTGTTCCGCCACGTAGGCAGCTTCATCGCGCTCGTCCTGGGCCTCGTAGCGGCGGATCTTCTCGCCACCTCCCTCATCGGTCCACAACCGCTTGGGTTGACGGGCCGGGTTGTTGGCAATAACCGAGTTGGCAGCGTCGAGGATGTTCTGAGTCGACCGGTAGTTCTGCTCCAACAGAATGATGCGGGCATCGGCGTAATCGCGCTCGAACTCGACGATGTTGCGAATGTCGGCCCCACGGAACGCATAGATGCTCTGATCGGAGTCCCCCACCACACACAGGTTCCCATGCTGCTCGGCCAGCATCTTCACCAGCATGTACTGCGCATGGTTGGTGTCCTGATACTCGTCAATCAGGATGTACTGGAATCGGTTCTGGTAGTAGGAGAGAACGTCGGGGAAGGCGCCCAGCAGCTCAACGGTCACCTTGAGAAGGTCGTCGAAGTCCATGGCCGAGGCCTCAATCAAGCGCTGCTGATAGAGCCGGTACACCTCCGACACTTGCTCGTGGAAATAGCCACTCCCCTGCGACGCAAACGTCTCATGATCGATGAGCTCGTTCTTGGCGTTGCTGATGGCCGCCCGGATGTTGCGAGGGGGGAACCGCTTTGTGTCGAGGTCGAGGTCGCGGAGGCAATAGGTGATCAACCGCAACGAATCTGCCGCGTCGTAAATCGAGAACGACGACTTGTAGCCGAACCGCGACGCCTCCCGGCGCAGAATTCGCACACAGGCGGAGTGGAACGTCGATACCCACATCGAGTCGATGACAGGGCCGACCAGCTCACCGACCCTCTGCTTCATCTCGCTGGCGGCCTTGTTGGTGAAGGTGATCGCCAGGATCTGGTACGGCGAAACCTCCAGGTCCTGCACCAGATGAGCGATCCGATAAGTCAAGACGCGGGTCTTGCCAGAACCGGCGCCGGCCACCACCAGCACCGGACCATCAGTAGCCGCCACCGCCTCCCGCTGGGCAGGATTGAGGTCGGCAAACAAAGGAGATTCCACGGACATGGGGGCGATTATACGAGAGTTCCCGGACGCGAATCCCAGCTATGTGATTTGCCAGCTACCAGCTACCAGCTACCAGCCATCAGCAGTCAGCTAGAAACTCCACTGGGAGGGCGAATGTGGGGCAAGCAGTATGCAGCAAGCAGCAACTTGGGGGGCACCGGGTTCTGGCTGAAAGCTGACAGCTGAGAGCTGAAGGCCGGCAGCCGAAGGCCGTCGGCTGGAAGCCGACTACTCGAACAGGCTTGAGAGGGAGCTTCTCGCCTCTTGCTCGAGCAGCTTCTGATAGTGGCGAGCGGAGTCGACCACGCTGGCGACGTGCGGCTCGATAGTGCGAAGGGTGCGATCGGTGCCATCGTCGAAGGCGCCTTCCCGCTGCGATCCCAGCACCAGAACTCCGACCACCTCGCCGCGCGACCACAGGGGGGCAACTGCGAAGGAGGGCCAACCCCGGTCGTCAAGCGAAGGATCGTCGAGGGAAGCATCACCGCCGGTGTCGTTGATGAGCGACACTCCCAGGTCCTCGACCGTGACATCGGCAGTCGTGAACTGACGGCAGCGCAAGGCACTCAGAGAACGGAACTCGTCGTAGTCGCCGGTGGAGATCGCCTTGTCGAAACGAACCAGAAGCCTGCGCTCGTTGGGCAGGACAACGCCGCCGGCCTCGAAGTCGAGGATGCGCCTGAGGATGCTGAGCGCTTCGGCCACAGTCGCCTCCAGGTCCATTGCTCGAACACCCACGCCCACGATGTCGTTGACGATGGTGGCCTCAAACAGCTTGCGGTCGAGGACCTCGCATACCCGGCTCAGGACATCTGACTCGTCCAGCGATTGCGGCAGCGGCTCAACCCGGCCCATGTCGGAGAGAGCCCGGCTGGCGAGAGCCGACTGAATGGCGTCGAGCAGCTCGTCGCCCATGGATTCCTTGGTCAGGTAGCCATCCGCTCCGGAGCGATTGCCCCAGTAGCGGTCCTCAGCCGAATCACGGCCGGTCAGAATCAGGACGGGGATGTGACGAGATGCGGGATCCTCCTTGAGGAGCCGGCAGACCACATAACCGTGGAGCTTGGGCATCTGAATGTCCAGGAGCACCAGGTCGGGGTTCTCCTGATAGAAGCACTGAACGGCTTCCAATCCGTCCATAGCGGCCACAACCTCATAGCCGCTCTGCTCGAGCAACTTGCGGAGTGCGGTCACCAGGACCGGACTGTCGTCTGCGATTAGTACTTTCATCGTGCTTGTGCCTCCCGTCCCTTATCGGCCGATTCGAGCAAGGAATGAAGCGTTGATACAAGGGCTCCTTCCCTGAAGTCCGATTTGTCGAAATAGGCGTTGACGCCAGCGACCTTGGCGCGGTCCTGGTCTTCTCGCTCGGCTACCGCCGACATCATCACAATTGGCAGTTGGGCCGAGCGAGCCCTCACCCCCTCGACCAATGCGATCCCGTCTGACCCCGGCATGGAATAGTCGACAACAATCGCGTCGACGTTCTGACCTGCAACAATCTCGAGCGCTTCCTCTGCCGATCCCGCTACCACCGCGTCGAACCCACCGGCGGCGAGGGCTCCAGCCACGATCTGGCGTACACCTGGTGAGTCGTCGACGACCAGAACGCGGGGAAGCTTGTCCGGTACAACTCCGCTGCGGGACTGGCGGCTTGCTTCCCCTAGAGCATTGGCGTCCAGCATCAGGGCTAGTTCGCCCCCGCCCAGCAGGGCGGCGCCGGTGATGAGGTCGGTTCCGGAAACAAGCGGGCCAAGACTCTTGGTGGCGACCTCGCGGACGCCCATTATGGAAGTGACGGCCAATG
>JBPCTX010000018.1:0-7015 GCA_051011455.1 Acidimicrobiia bacterium
GCTCCGTAACCGGCCAATGCTTCGACGTCGTCCGGACCGCAGTAGCCCATCCGGTTGGGCGGATAGGCATATCGCACGAAGAGGCCGGCCCCGGCCGGCGGCGGTGAGCTCAGATGGTCGGCCACAAGCTCACTGTGCCGCCTGAGACCCCCGGGCGGATGGTGCCGGTGGTCCCGCAAACCCGTCCGAAGGTCCCTGTCAAATCGCCGGGTTCAGGCGTACTGTCGATTTGATGGCCTCCGCGTCAGTTCTCGCTCGTCAGGATTTCGACTCACTGCTCGCCGCCCTGGTCGACTCGGGCTACCAACCGATCGGACCCATCCTGGAAGGCGGGCGGATCGTCTACGGGCCTATTGCCGCGGCCACCGACCTCCCGGTCGGCAAGACCGACCTGCACGATGGCGGCCTGTACCGGATCGTCGACCGGTCCGACCAGGCCCTGTTCGGCTACAACCTGCCCAGCGACTCGTGGAAGCAATACCTCTATCCCCCCCGCACGCTGCTTTCCACCGCCCACAAGACAAACGGCTCGTTCACGGTGAACGCTCCCGACGAGGAACCACCCCGGTACGCCTTCTTCGGGGTACGTGCGTGCGAGTTGGCGGCCATCGAGATTCAAGACCGGGTCTTCGAGGGGGTCTACGCCGATCCCCACTACGCCTCAGTGCGGGATCGTGCCTTCATCGTTGGCGTCAATTGCAGCCAGGCAGGCGGCACCTGCTTCTGCGTCTCGATGGGGACGGGCCCCCAGCACACCGATGGCTATGACCTGGTCCTGACCGAACTGACCGGAGACGATCATCGCTTCCTGGTCAGTTCCGGCACCTCGGCCGGCAGCGAGATCTTGCGAGAGCTCCCGCTGGCGCCGGCTGAACCGGCCGATTGCACACAGGCCGACGAGATGCTGGCAGCGGTCTCCGATCACATGGGGCGAGAGCTCGACACCACCGGCATCAAGGAGCTGCTCTATGAGAACGCCGAGCACCCCAGGTGGGATGCCGTCGCCGCCCGCTGCCTGACCTGCACCAACTGCACGATGGTGTGTCCCACCTGCTTCTGCTCAACCACGGAGGATCGACCCAGCCTGGACGGCAGTAAAGCCGAGCGGTGGCGGACCTGGGACAGCTGCTTCTCCCTGGAGTTCTCCTACATCCATGGCGGTCCCATCCGCCCCTCGCCCCGATCCCGCTACCGCCAATGGATGACTCACAAGCTGGCGGCCTGGATCGACCAGTTCGGAACCTCCGGCTGCGTCGGGTGCGGCCGCTGCGTCACATGGTGTCCGGTCGGCATCGACATAACCGAGGAAGTCAAAGCTATTCGCACGGAGGAGACTGCCCATGCCCACCGGTGACGTCGTCCGCATCGAGCATCCCCTCCTGGCCGGGATGGACGAGGAGAACATGAAGACCCTGGCCGCCTGTGCCTGGGGCGACCGGTTCGAGGAGGGGGAATACCTGTTCCGGGTGGGCGAAGAAGCCAACCGGTGTTTCCTGATTTCGGGTGGGCGGCTGGCTCTGGAGCTGGACGGGGGCGAGCGAGGTGTCATCCGCATCGCCACCCTGCGGGAGGGTGACGTGGCCGGGTTCTCGTGGATCTTTCCACCGCATCGCTGGAAGTGGGATGGACGGGTGGTCGAACCGGTTGAAGCCACCGTGCTCGACGGGGCAGCGCTGCGGGTGGCCAAAGCTCAGAATCACGACCTCGGATACGACCTACTGCTGCGGTTCTCAGCGGTGATCAGCTCCCGACTGCAAGCGACCCGCCTCCAGATCATGGACGTTTACGGTGACCACGGCTGAAGCCCCGACCCACCCGATGCTGTCCACCCCCGCCCGGGTGATCGCCCGGCGCCGCGAGACTGCCGACACGTTCACCATCGACCTGGAAGCCCCCGACGGATTCAGCTTCCAGCCGGGACAGTTCACCATGCTCTATGTGTACGGGATCGGTGAAGTGCCGATCTCCATCAGCGGCGATCCGGACCGGACCGGCATCCTCACTCAGACCATCCGGTCGGTCGGCAAGGTCAGCCAGGCACTCACTCAGCTTCAAGCCGGCGACACCATCGGTGTGAGGGGACCGTACGGCCGGGGCTGGCCGCTGGAGGCGGCACGGGGGCGCGATGTGGTGCTGGTCGGCGGCGGCATCGGGCTCGCCCCCCTCCGACCCGCTCTCTACTACCTGCTCAGCCATCGGGAGGACTTCGAGAAGGTGTCGATTGCAGTCGGTTTCCGCCGCCCAGACGAGATTCTGTTCCTGGAGCAGATCCACGAATGGCGGCAGCGCTTCGACATCGACCTGGACATCACCGTGGACAGCGCCGACGAGACCTGGCGTGGCTCGGTCGGAGTGGTGACTCGCCTGATCCCGATGCTGGACTTCGACGACAACGCCGTGGCCATGGTGTGCGGCCCCGGCATCATGATGTTCTTCACGGCCCGGGCGCTGCGCGACCGTGACTTCGCACCGGAGAACATCTACGTGTCTCTGGAACGGAACATGAAGTGTGGGATCGGCCAGTGCGGCCACTGCCAATACGGTCCGTTGTTCGTGTGCGCCGATGGCCCGGTGAAGGCATTCTCGGAGGTCGAGCACCTCCTCAACATCCGGGAGGTGTGATGGGCAACCCGAAGCTGGCCGTCTGGAAGTTTGCCTCCTGTGATGGCTGCCAGTTGAGCCTGCTCGACGCCGAGGATGAGTTGCTGGCAGTGGCCGGCGCCATCGACATTGCCAACTTCCCCGAGGCGTCGCGTGAGGTGACGCCCGGCCCCTACCAGTTGTCGCTGGTGGAAGGATCCATTACCACCCCCCACGATGCCGAACGCATCCAGCGGGTGCGGGCCGAGTCGGAGTTCCTGGTAACCATCGGCGCCTGCGCCACCGCCGGCGGCATCCAGGCGTTGCGCAACTGGGCCGATGTGGCCGAGTTCACCAGTGCTGTCTATGCCAATCCGGCCTTCATCGACACCCTCGCGACCTCCACCGCCATCGCCGACCACGTGCCGGTCGACTTCGAGTTGCGGGGGTGCCCGATCAGCAAGCAACAATTGCTGGAGGTGGTCAACGCCTTCCTCTTCGGGCGCAGGCCCGACATCCCCGGCTACAGCGTGTGCGTCGAGTGCAAACGACGGGGAACAACCTGCGTGATGGTGGCCGACGGCACCCCCTGCCTTGGCCCGGTCACCCAGGCGGGGTGTGGTGCCATCTGTCCCGCCTACAACCGGGGTTGCTACGGCTGTTTCGGCCCGGCCGAGAGCGCCAACCTGGAGTCACTGATAGCCGAATGGAGGCGCCTCGAAGTGGACAAGCCCACCATCATCCGGGCGCTCCGCACCTACAACGGATACGCCCCCGAATACCGGGCCGCCTCCGAGAAGCTGGAGGCCTCGCTATGACCGAGCGCACCATCGACGTCAACTACCTGGCCAGGGTGGAAGGAGAGGGCTCGCTCTACGTCAAGCTGGAGGGCGACCAGATCAGCAAGCTGGAGTTCGGCATATTTGAGCCACCCCGCTTCTTTGAAGCCTTCTTACGGGGCCGGCACTTCACCGAGGTTCCCGACATCACCTCTCGCATCTGCGGAATCTGCCCCATCGGCTATCAAACCTCTTCTATCAACGCGATGGAGGATGCCTGCGGAGTCACCGTGCCACCCGAAATCGACGCCCTCCGGCGCCTCATCTATTGCGGAGAGTGGATCGAGAGCCACGCCCTCCATGTGTTCCTGCTGCACGCCCCGGATTTTCTGGGATACGAGTCGGCCATCCACATGGCCAAGGACTACCCCGAGGAAGTCGAGCTGGGCTTGCGGATCAAGAAGATCGGCAATGCCATCGTCCAGGTGGTGGGAGGACGGGAGATCCACCCGATCAACAAGCGGGTAGGCGGGTTCCATCGGGCTCCGACCCGCCGCGAATTGCAGGCCCTGGTGCCCGACCTGGAGTGGGGGCTGGACGCCGCCCTCCGCACCGCCAACCTGGTCAGTGGGTTCACCTTCCCCGACCTGGACCGCGACTACCTGTTCGTCTCCATGCGCCATCCCGACGAGTATCCGATGGCCCGGGGGCGGGTCGTCTCAAGTGCAGGGCTCGACATCGGTGCCGCCGAGTACGACCAGCACTTCCATGAGGAGCACGTGGAGAGGTCAAACGCTCTGCACTCGGTCACCAGCGACGGAACTCCCTATCACGTGGGGCCGATGGCGCGCTTCAACCTGAATCGCGAGCAGCTCACTCCGCAGGCCGCCGCAGCGGCCACCCGGGCCGGCCTCGCCCAGCCCGTCACCAACCCTTTCCGCAGCATCATTGTGCGAGCAATCGAGATCATCCTCTCCTTCGAGGAGTCGCTGCGCATCATCGACCAGTACCAGCCGCCCGAGCCGGCGGCGGTCGAAGTAAAGCCGAGAGCCGGCATCGGGTTCGGGATCAGTGAGGCTCCCCGCGGCCTTCTCTTTCACCGCTACCGGATCGACGACGCCGGCATCATCGAAGACGCCAAGATCGTCCCGCCCACATCGCAAAACCAGCCCACGATCGAAGCCGACCTGTTCGACCTGATCTCGGCCAACCTTGCTTTGTCTGATGAGAGCCTGACCTGGCAGTGCGAGCAGGCCATCCGCAACTACGACCCGTGCATCTCGTGTGCCACCCACTTTCTCGACCTCCGGATCGACCGTGGCTGAACAAGCAGTGATCTGCGTGGGGAACCGGGCTCGAACCGACGACGGGGTCGGGCCGGTCATCGCCGACGAACTGTCGGCCCGCGGGCTGGACATCGCGGTTCACATCACAGGCGGAGAACCGGCCGAACTCATCGATCTATGGTCCGGCCTTGACCGGGTCGTGATCGTCGACGCGGTGCTCACCGGCCACAGCGCCCCGGGAACCGTGCATCTCATCTCGGCTTCCCACGAGTCCATCGACCTGGGCACGCAGGCCTCCACCCACGGCCTGGGCCTGGCCGAGTCGATCGAACTGGGCCGCAGCCTCAACCAGCTGCCGGCCGAGGTGCAGGTGGTTGGCATCGAGGCTTCCGACCTGACCCCTGGTACCGGTCTGACACCGGCGGTCGAGGCATCCGTGCCTGCCGCAGTGGCCACGGTTCTATCTGAGGTGTCCCGTGCATGAGTTGAGCCTGGTGGCTTCGTTGTGCGCCACGGCCGAAGCGGTGGCCCGAAAAGAGGGAGCAACGCGGGTAACCGGAATCTCAGTCAGGCTCGGCGCCCTCTCCCATCTGTCCTCGGACCACCTGAGAGATCACCTGCACCAAGCCGCAGCCGGCTCAATGCTCGACGGTGCCCGGGTAGAGGTGACGGTCGATCCCGACGCATCGGCTCCGGGAGCTCAGGACATCGAGTTGCTGAGCATTGAGGTGGTGTAGCCCATGTGCCTGGCCATACCGGGGCGAATCACAACCATCCTGGCGGGGGACGGTTTGGAGCGACGCGCTCTGGTCGAGGTCGACGGCACCGAGCGGGAGATCAGCCTGGGCCTGATCGACGATGCGCAGGTCGGTGACTACGTGGTCTCCCACTCGGGTTTCGCCCTTCGCCTCGCTCCCGATCCCCGCAAGTGGGAAGGGGAGCTCACCGTCCCGTAACAGGAGCAAACCCTCTGCATAGCAATCACCCGCCGGTTGCCCGGCGGGTGATTGGTTAACGGGCCGGAACGCCCCTAGACCTTCACTTCCTCCTTCAAACCCAGCCGGTCGACCGGGTTAGCCGTGCCCATCGCCAGGTTGGAGCGGCGGTCGGACCACCACGCCAGCCCGAAGGCCAGCAACGCAACCCACCCACTCAGGAACAGAGTCCAGATGATGGGTGTGAACTCAACATCCTTGAGGGTGTTGTAGTTGTCGAGGTTGTTGTCGAATGTGGTGACAAGACCCTCGAAGCGGCCCATTGCATCCGGCAGAGTTGCCAATGCCTGTGCGGTGGCCGGGAAGTTGGCGCCGAGGAATCCATTGAGCTCGTCCTGGCTCATCCCCAACTGCTGGGCAAGCGCCGGCAGCATCTCAGTCTGCATTTGTGTTCCCATCGCCCCGACGGTGCCAAGAGCACCTTCGGCCTGAGCAACCAGTTCTGCGGTGTAGATGGGCCGCAGGTTGTCATTCAGTTCGTCGGCGTCTGCCGCCTTCGGGATCAGCGTGAGGATCAGAGTCACGACGATGATCAGAACGCCGAGGCTTCCGGTGATGGAAAGTCCAAGCCAACCCGGCTTGTACAGGAAGTAGCCGGCCGCGATCAGAGCCAGTCCGGCCAGGGCCAGGCCCCAGGGGACCGTGGTGGCAGGCAGGTTCTTGGTCGGGATCTGGTCCGCTGAGTCGAACAGTTCACGCTGTTGATCGAGAGTGTCGACCAGACCGTTGAAGGTGGTCACGATCTCGGGTAGCGCTTGTACGCCGTTGGCGACATCTGGGAAGTTGGCGGCCGTGAAGCCCACGAACTCATCCGGCGTCATGCCCAACTGCTGGGACATGGCGGGAACAATCGCCGTCTGGAACTCAGTTCCCACCTCGCCCAACATTGCGAGATCGGCCTTGGCGGTCGCAATCGACTCTTCGGCCAGCATCGGCCTGAAGTCATCGATCATCTCCTCGAAGGCCGGACCGACCTTGAAAAGGTTGTTGGTGAACGTGGTTATCAGCAGAATAATCCCCACCACCACCACTAACCCACCGGCTATTCGGCGGAGTGGTGAGGCGGTTCCTTTCGCCTCAGAAAGGGCGCTCATAAAGGTGCCTCCCGGCTCGGTCTGCAGAAGCAGACGTGTGTATGTGCAGCAATGTGCATATGGTGCCTATTGCCTGTCCTGCAGAACAGGGTCGAATGGCCTTCCGCGATCAGCAATCAGCCATCCCAGCTATCAGCGGTCAGCCAACCCGGCTATCAGCTGTCAGCCAACCCGGCTATCAGCGACGGATGGGGGAGGCGGCGAGCCAGCAACATGCTTTGTCGCAGGTCTTCTGCCTCCCCCACCCCGACCTCGCTCCGCTCGGCCACCCCGCCCTCGAT
>JBPCTX010000019.1:0-3668 GCA_051011455.1 Acidimicrobiia bacterium
AGCTCGTCTGGGTCGGTATCGGCGGCACGGCGCTCCCATTCCTGGCGCAATTCGCGGCACTGCGCCGGGTGGCTGCCGGGATCGTCGGGGTAGTCGCGACTGCCGAGCCCGTCATCGCCGCAGGAGCCGCCTGGGTGATCCTCGATCAGAGCCTGACCGCTCTTCAAATCGTGGGTGGCCTGATCGTGGTCCTGGCGGTGGCGGCCGTGCATCGCTGGGGAGCGGCCGACGTGGATCAACCACTCGACGGTGTTTTCTAGGCCAGACCCTCACGTAGCCAGCTGATGTCGGCGGCCTGGGCGGTTGCCGCCCCGGGAGTCTCCACCACCACCGGCGCCTGGGCTGCGGCCACCACCCCGTGCAGCAGCTCCCCCGGAATCTCACCCTGGCCGAGATTGGCGTGGCGATCGCGCCGACTATTGAACGGGTCCCGCGAATCGTTGCAGTGGACCAGGTCGATGCGGCCGGTGGCGGCCATCAGGCGCTCGACGATGGTCTCGAGATCCTCGCCGCCCGCCCAGGCGTGGCAGGTGTCCAGTACGAACCCGACACCCGTTTCACCGACGTGCTCCCACAGGCGGGCGATGGTGGCAACCTCGCGGGCCATGGCATTTCCACCGCCGGCCGTGTTCTCAATCAGAACCGGTACGTCGGTCTCCAGGGTGTCGAGAGCCTTGCGCCAGCGTGGGAAGCCTTCGGCCACATCCTCGTCGTCGGTGACATGGCCACCATGTACCACCAGCCCGGCCGCCCCGATCTCCGACGCCGCGTCGGCGGCCGTCTGCAGGTTCTTGCGGCTCGGGATCCGGATCCGATTGTTGGCGGAGGCCACATTGATCAGATAGGGAGCATGGATATAGATGGGGATGTCGGCCGCTGCCAACTCGGCCGCGTCCTCCCGCGGCGGCGGCTTCTTCCAACCCTGCGGGTCGCCCAGAAATAGCTGAACCAGGTCGCCGTTCCGCTCGGCTGCCTCGGCGATGGGCTTCTCGCCCCCGCTGTGGGCGCCGATGAGGATGCTCACACCGACTCCAGGAAGTCCCGGTAGCCGCTCACCAGCATCCACGTTCCGGCCAAGCCCATCGCGGCCGGGAGCAGGTAGTAGGCCTTGACATCCGTGCCGGCGATCCAGAGGAAGGCGGCCAGGAGCACTGCAGCCAGCATCAGCACGCCGCCGACGAAAGCCCGGTTGCGAGAGAGACTGGCCCGCTCGGGATCGAAGGAGTCGGTGGGATCTCCCGGCACCCTGCTCACCCGTGGGGGATCGGTGGCCAGATCCACCTCGTACCCGTCGGCCGGCTCGTCATCGGTCAGAACGGCCGCGATGGTGCGGGGGGAGGCAGTCCAACCACCGGTGCGGATGAACAGCACCCCGTCGGCCCAGACCGCCCCCCAGGGGCTGGATGGAAGCCGGGAAGCGTCGGCAAATCGGATCCCGACGGCAGCCGATTGATCCGCTCCCTCGATGAGAAGCGCCGGCGCCGCCTCCATGATCTCGTCGTGGGGGACGTGGATGCTGCCTCCGGCCGGACCCAGCAGACTCGCGAGAGCCACGCCGGTGTCGTCGACGCTCAGCATCTCGCGCGGGAAGAGAAGATCCTTGAGGGCCCAGATCAGCAGCCCGCCGCCCACCAGCAGAAAGATGAGCCCCCACGGCTCTTCGGGTCCGTTGGCAGTGATCCGGTTGACACCCATCTCGTCGGCCAGCAGGTCGAGGCGGCGGGTGTATTGCGGAAACAGCTTGGGGAGCAGCAACAGGTCCAGGCCCAGCATGAAGAAGGGCACAGACACCACCGCCACCAGCCACGTGGCGCCGGGCGACCGGAGAACGCTGAGAACTCTCATGTCGACAGGAGCAGGTCCTCGGGGGTGATCAGAGCGGTGTAAGGGATCTCCAGTTCGGCCATTTGCTTGGCGACGGCCCCGTTGCTGCGATCGGCCACCGCGATGGCCTGCACCACCTGATGGCCACCGTTCTGCATGACGATGATTGATTCGATGAAGGCGGCGCCCGTTGAGGTGGTGTCTTCCAGCACGGTCACCGGTTCGCCGTCTTCGAGCGGGCCGACGATTCGCCCGCCCATGCCGTGGGCCTTGGCCTCCTTGCGCACAGAGAACGCCCGCAGTGGAATCCCGGCCCGGTGAGCGACCACCGCCGTTGCCACCGCGATCGGATCTGCGCCCATGGTCATGCCACCAATTGCCCCGACGCCGGGGTCGAGGATTCCGAGCACGCAGCGGGCCACCAACGTGGCACCGTGGCCATCCATGGTGGTGCGGCGCCCATCCAGGTACCAGTTGGAGAGTTCACCCGACCGGAGGGTGTAGGGGCCATCGGTCAGCAGAGACCGCTCTCTCAGCAGGGCCACCAGGTCCTGTTTCGAGCTAGAAATGTTTTTCTTGAAATCCCTCAAGTTCTGCACAGTGCGGACGATACTAAGAGCCGAGAGGTTTCCCGCCTCCCGTGTTAGCCCGAGAAGAGGCCCCGTCAGGGGCCTCTTCTCTTTTTGTCGCGAGCATCGACCTCCACTGGCGCGAAGCGGCCTGGTGGCTAGCCTTGGCAGCTGGAATTCAAGAGGTGGTCCAATGAGGATCGTCATAGTTGGAGCGGGGGCGGTCGGGAGCCATCTCGCCGAGCGTCTCTCCATCGAAGGCCAGGACGTCGTCGTCATCGACAACGACCCCGCCCGGGTCGAACAGATGCAATCCTCGCTCGACATCCTGGCCGTTCAGGGCAATGGCGCCTCGCCGGTGATTCTGGAAGCCGCCGGTATCGACAAGGCCGAGTTGCTGATTGCCGTCACCAGCAACGACGCCGTCAACGTGCTGGCCTGCCATGCCGCCGCCCGGCTCGGCGTTCCCCGCAAGATCGCCCGGGTGGAGGATTCCGCGCTGCGCGATGAGCTGCAGATTCTGGGCGTCGACGTTGTCATCGACCCCGAGGAGCAGTTGGCCAAGGACCTGCTCACCCTGGTGTCGGAAGGTGGAATCAGCGAGCACGCCACCTTTGGTGATGGGTCGCTCTCCCTCATCGGCGGCTACGTCCAGAAGGGCGCCCCGCTCTCTCACCTGAGCCTGGAGGAACTGCGCAGACAGGTGACGGATTGGGATTGGCTGGTCACAGCCATCATTCGCGGAGGAGACCCGTTTGTGGCTCGCGGCGAGTCAATGGTGGAGGAGGGTGATCACGTCTTGATCGCCACCAAGACCGACCTCATCGAGGAACTGGCGCCCATGCTCGGCATCACGATTCACAAGGCCAAGCGGGTGATGATCTTCGGCGCCGGGCGCCTGGCTCGGATCACCGCCAACCTCCTGTGCGAGAACGGAATCTCGGTGACGCTGATCGATAAGGAGGAGGCAGCTACCCGGCGGGTAGCCGACGAGTGCCAGGGAGTGATCGTGGTGCTGGGCGATCCGATGGATCCCGACTTGCTGCGCCAGGAAGGAGTCGAGAACGTCGACGACGTGCTGGCACTGACCAAGTGGGATGAAGTCAACGTGGTCGCCTCCCTGGTGGCCAAAGGATTGGGAGCCAAGAACGCCATCGCCCGCTACCACCGCCTCGACTACGTCAGTCTGCTCAATGAGACCCGGGTGGATTCGGGAGTTTCCTCCCGGCTCTCTGCCGCCAACGCCATCCTCCGTTATGTGCGACGGGGCCGGGT
>JBPCTX010000020.1:0-4485 GCA_051011455.1 Acidimicrobiia bacterium
GGCTTCCAGTACGGAACGGTGGACGATTCAGTCACTGTTCCCGAATCTAGTCCCCGCGCTTCCGGCTCAGACTCCGGACTCTTCCAGGCTGGAGGGTGAGGAGTCCCGCAGTGCGTAGCGGGCGGCGATCAATACCGGCGCACCCAGCACAGGGATCCACACCCACAGCGGGACCGCCCCGATCAGGCCGGTCAGATCCGCTTGCAGACCCTCAACCCATACCGTCAACGGGTTATTGGAGAGGGCATTCTCTCCGGCCGAGAGAACCAGCGTCCAGTAGAAGACAATGAAGGCGCCGGCGATGACCAGGATGCTGCCCGATATCCGGTCGAACAGGTGTGAGGCGCGCCGCAAGCGGTGCACCACACGTTCCTTCCCGAGAGCCAAACCGACTGTGAGGACCATCACTACCGCTGCCATGCCGGCCGCGTAGGCCAGAAAGGTTCCGGTCCCCTCGACGAGACTCTGGCTGAAGGAGGCGGCAATCACACCGACGAAGATCGGAAACGCGCACGACAACGAGGCGAGGGCGTATGAGACTCCAAACAGGAAGATCGTCCCTGTGCCCTCACTGCGGGTGTCGGTGCGGAAGTTGGGGATCCGGACTTTCAATGTGTTTCCCATCAGAAGCCACACCCCCAGCCCGACCACCCCGGCCCCGGCGGCGAGGGCAACCCAGGCCAGCCCGCTGGCGATTGAATCCTGAATGGCCTGGCCTCCGAAGCGGATGATGATTCCGGCCGACCCGAAGACGGCGATGAAGCCGGCCGACATGATCAGCCCGATTTTGAGTGCCCGGCCGACCGCCACTCGCCGCGAGAGTTCCTCATCCTCGTGGAGCCCTATGAAGAAGCTGAGGTAGGCGGGGAGCATGGCAAAGCCGCACGGGTTGACGGTCGACAGCAATCCGGCGGCGAATGCGAAGATCATGAGGCGGCGATGAGCTCTTCGATCCGCTCGTTGAGTTGTTGGGCCAGGATCAATCCATGATGACGTTCGAGGATCTCACCGTCTGCGGTGACGAAGATGGTGGTCGGCATAGTCGGCAGTGTGCCGAGCTCTCTCAGAAGATCTCCGTCCTGGTCCTCCATAATCGGGTACTCGATGCCGTTCTCATGGAGGAGTTGAGCCGCAGCCGCCTCGGAGACCTCCTGATAATCGACTCCCACGAAATCCACCTGATCCCTGTATCGGTCATGGGCGGCCGCCAGGTCGGGAAGCTCGGCTCGGCACGGCGCACACCAGGAAGCGAAGAAGTTGATGATCAGAGGGCGTCCGGCGTGGCCCGCCAGTAGCTCTTCGGGGGTTTGGTAGTTGGCGTATGCCACCGTGTCGGGCGCCTCGCCCGCCACAGTCGTCGGGCTCTCTCCACCACCGTCGCCGGCTACGAAGGCCAGAGAGACGGCCGCTCCGATGATGAAAGCGGAGATCACCGCTGCCAGGCCGGCCTGCTGAAGTTTGCTCTTGGTCATGCCATCTGTTCTGGTCGCTCAACCCTGTAACTCAACGGACCGGGGCCGGGGTTCCCATCTGTCGTCGACCCGACATTCCCCGGCTCATCTTCCCTGCCAGCGCGGCGGTCGTTTCTCCCGAAAGGCCCGCGGCCCCTCCTGGGCATCCTCACTCAGATACACCGGCTCGAAGATGCGGTATCCCTCATCGAGAGCTTCTGACCAGCCCCGCTCAGCCGATGCGTAGACCATTGCTTTGGCCGCTCGCACCGCCATCGGCGCGTTCTCGATGATCTGCCGGCCAAGGTCCAGGGCGGCGTCGGCCAGTTCGTCGGCCGGAACCACCCGGTTGACGAGCCCGATCTGATGGGCCCGCTCTGCATCGATCGGCTCGGCCGTCACCATCAGCTCCAGGGCAACCCGGGGAGGGATCAACCAGGGGAGAGGGGCAGCCCACGGTGCTCCGCGTGACCAGCGGGCCTCGGTTATTGCGAACCGGGCGTGGTCGGCCGCCACGACGAGGTCACACATCTGGGCGAGGAAGAAGCCGCCTGCGTAGGCCGCTCCGTTGACCGCCGCGATAACGGGCTTGTCGGTGAACAGGTTGCGGCCCAGATAAGGGAGCCAGTCGGGTGGCGGAACCTTGAGCCCGGTATCTGCCATTTCTTTGAGGTCGGCCCCCGCTGAGAATGCTTTCTGGCCGCTACCGGTCAGGATCAGCACCTGGCTGTCATCGTCGGCGATGAACTCCCGGATCCCGGCGAACAAGCCATCCCGCACCGCCTGGTTGAGCGCATTGCGAGCTTCGGGCCGGTTGATGGTGAGCCGCATGATGCCGGCCGATCGTTCAAGCAGGACTGCGTCGCCGGTCACGCCTCTCCGTTTCGAGGGGGTTTCGTGGGGCCAGTGTACCGGTCGGGTAGGCTGATTCCGGGCCCCATTGAGGCGGCCGAATCGAGTGAGGAGCCTGGTTTTGGCGGTATTGGCATCGCGACTCGACCCCCGCAGCGAAGCATTCTCAGCCAACCGCCAGGCTATGACCGGCCACCTGGAGCTTCTCGACTCCTGGCTGGCAGAAGCCCGCGGTGGTGGTGGCGACAAGTACGTGTCGCGCCATCTGAAGCGAGGCAAGATGCTTCCCAGGCAGCGAGTGGAGCTGCTGGTCGACCGGGACGCTCCCTTCCTCGAATTGTCGCCGGTAGCGGCGGCCGGGACCGACTACACGGCCGGTGCCAGCCTCGTGAGCGGCGTCGGCGTGATCGAAGGTGTCGAGTGCATGATCCTGGCCAGCGATCCGACAGTACGGGGGGGATCGGTCAATCCCTACACGCTGGCCAAGATGCTGCGGGCTTACGAGATCTCCCGCGCTAATCGCTTGCCGTTGTTCTTCCTGGTGGAGTCGGGTGGCATAGACCTGGAACGTCAGGTCGACCTCTTCATCCCCGGCGGCGCCATGTTCCGCAATCTCACCCGGCTTTCGGCTGAGGGCATTCCCACCGTATCGCTGGTGTTCGGCAACTCCACCGCCGGGGGCGCGTACCTGCCCGGCATGTCCGACTACGTCGTGATGGTCAAGGATCGCGCCAAGGTGTTCCTGGGAGGCCCGCCTCTAGTCAAGATGGCGACGGGCGAGGAGTCGACAGACGAGGAATTGGGCGGGGCCGACATGCACGCCCGTACTTCGGGGTTGGCCGATTACATGGCCGTCGACGAGGAGGATGCCTTACGGATCGGCCGGTCGATCGCCGCCCGGCTCAATTGGCGAAAGCTGGGACCGGGCCCGGCCCGCCCGGTGGTCGAGCCTCGGTTTGACAGTGAAGAGTTGATGGGCGTCGCCCCGACCGACCTCAAGGCGCCGTTCGAGATCCGGGAAGTGATCGCCCGGGTGGTCGACGACTCCGACTTAGACGAGTTCAAGCCGCTGTTCGGGTCCAACCTCGTGACCGGCTGGGCAGCCATCCACGGCTTCGACTGCGGGATCCTGGCCAACGACCGGGGCGTGCTATTCAGTCAGGAAGCCCAGAAAGCAGCCCAGTTCATCCAGTTGGCCAACCAGGCAAACGTTCCGCTGGTGTTCATTCAAAACGTGACCGGCTACATGGTCGGTCGCGAGTACGAGCAGGGCGGCATCATCAAGCACGGTGCTCTGATGGTCAACGCCGTCTCCAACAGCACTGTCCCTCACATCACCCTGCAGGTGGGCGGTTCCTACGGGGCCGGCAACTACGGGATGGCCGGGCGGGCATTTGAGCCCCGCTTCCTCTTCCTCTGGCCCAACGCCAGGACTGCAGTGATGGGGGCCGAGCAGCTGGCCGGGACCATGTCGCTGGTAGCACGCCGAGCCGCCGAGTCCAGGGGCGAGCAGTTCGATGAGGAAGCTGATGAGATCCGGCGGGCCGAGTTGGCGGAGCGGATTGAGTCTGAGTCAGACGCCGTTTACACGAGCGCCCGTGTCCTGGACGACGGGATCATCGACCCCCGCGACACTCGGACCGTCCTGGGGATCGCTCTCTCCGCCGTGCACTCAAATGTCGTGGAAGGGGCCGAGGGCTTCGGCGTCTTCCGGATGTAGGCATGAACAGGATCCTGATTGCCAATCGCGGCGAGATCGCCCGCCGGGTGATGGCCACCTGCCGGCGGATGGGTATCGAGGCCGTGGCCGTGTTCTCAGAGGCTGATCGGCACGCCCCCTTCGTCTTCGAGGCTGATGAGGCGGTGCCGCTCGGTGGAGAAACGGCCGCCGAGTCGTACCTCAGGATCGACGCAATTCTCGACGCGGCCCGCAGCAGCGGTGCCGATGCGGTCCACCCCGGATACGGCTTCCTGGCCGAGAGTGCCGAGTTCGCATCCGCCTGCCGGGAAGCCGGTTTGGTGTTCATCGGGCCATCGTCACAGACGATCGCGGCAATGGGATCGAAGATCGAATCGAAGCGCCTGATGGTGGAAGCCGGCGTGCCGGTCGTTCCCAGTGCCACTATCGAAGGCCGCGACGAGAACGCGGTGCGGGCGGAGGCCGAGAAGCTCGGTTGGCCGG
>JBPCTX010000021.1:0-6633 GCA_051011455.1 Acidimicrobiia bacterium
CGTACCAGGTGGCGGCCGGCAGGACGATGTCCGAGTACAGAGCGCTGGTGTCCATCCGGAAATTGAGGTCGACGACCAGGTCCATCTTGCCGATCGGGGCTTCGGGCCGGAATGGGATCTCTGATACCGAGTCGGCAGCCACTTCTTCTGCGATGGCGTTTGAGTGCGTGCCCAGGTAGTGGCGCATGAAGAACTCGTGGCCTTTGGCGCTGGTTCCGATGGCATTGCCGCGCCAGATGAACCAAACCCTGGGCCAGTTCTCCTGGGCGTCCGGGTCGTCGATGGCGAACTCGAGATCGCCAGACTTCAGCTGGTCGACGATGTACTCGACTATCTCGGGATCGGTGGCGGCCCCGGATGCCTGTGCCTCGGCCACCAGCTCAAGCGAGCTCTTGTTGAAGTGCGGGTTGAAGGGCAGCCAACCCCGGCGAACGGCCCGGGCCTGATGATCGATGGTGTGGTCCGTCAGCCCGGAGCTCTCCGGCAGCGAGTCGTAGTCGGAGAAGCCGCGCTCGTAACGCCACTGGTCGGAATGGACGTAGTGGAACGACGGAGTGTTCTGGTGGCGGGGGGCCATTCCCCAGTCCTGCCCGAAAGCAATCGCTCCCCAGGAGGCCTGGCTGACCACCTTCTCCTGCCCCACGTAGTGGGCGAGTCCGCCGCCGTTTGTGCCGACCGCCCCGGTCAGCATCAAGCCGACGATGCCGGCCCGGTACAACAGGTTGTTGTGGTACCAGTGGTTGGCACCTGCGCCGATGATGATCATGTTCTTGCCGCGGGTCTTCTCTCCGTTGCTGGCCCATTCGCGGGCAAACCGGATGACCGTGTCGCGGTGGATGCCGGTGAATTGCTCCTGCCAGGCGGGGGTGTAGGGCGCTTCCTCGTCGTCGTAGTCGGCGGCGGCATCGCCACCCAGGCCCCGGTCGAGACCGAACTGAGCCATGACCAGGTCGAAGACGGTGGTCACGGCCACCCGGCCGTCGTCCGTCTCGATGTAGCGAACCGGCACGCCGGTGCGGCGACTCGCCTCTTCGTTGCCGAAGTTGTCGAACTCCAACTCGACAACACCCTCGTGGTCATCGACGAACGTGAGAGCCGGATCGATGGCCTCACCGGTGAGGCCATCTTCCATCTTCAGGTTCCACTTGCCGGGATCCTCTTCAGCCCAGCGGTAGCCGATGGTTCCCTTCGGCATCTTGGCCTGGCCGGTCTTCTCGTCCCAGACCAGCAGCTTCCAATCGGGGTTTTCGACGTCGGCGTATTGGAACCGGCGCCCGGCCCGCAGATACTGGCCGGGCTTGTTACCGTCGACCTCGATAAGGAACGGCATGTCGGTGTATTGCTTCAGATAGTCCTGGAAGTAGGGCACCTGCCGATCGATGTAGTACTCCTTGAGCATCACATGGTCGGCGGCCAGCCAGAAGGCGGTGTCCTGGCCCGGGTTGGACGGGATCCACCAGTCGGCGTACTTGGCCACCTGAGAGAAGTCGGGACTGAACACAGTGAGCTTGGCCCCGGCGTGACGCACCTCGGAGATGAAGTGGCAGTCGGGCGTCCGGGTCATGTTCAAGTTGGAGCCCATTACCGCCACGTAGCGGGCGTTGTACCAGTCGGCGGACTCATGCACGTCGGTCTGCTCGCCCCAGATTTCAGGGGAGGCCGGCGGCAAATCGCAGTACCAGTCATAGAAGCTCATCACCACGCCACCCAGCAGCGACAGGAAGCGGCTGCCGGCCGCATAGCTGATCTGAGACATGGCCGGGATCGGGGAGAACCCGTTGACCCGGTCGGGACCGCGGGTCTTGGTGGTGTGGACGGTGGCGGCCGCTGAGATCTCGAGTGCTTCGTCCCAGCTGATGCGGCGGAACCCGCCCTTGCCGCGGGCCTTCTGGTATCGAGTGCGCTGGGCAGGATCGTTGACGATGGAGGCCCAGGCGTCCACCGAGTCGCCATGCAGGCGCTTGGCCTCACGCCACAGGTCGACGAGGGCGCCGCGGGCGTAGGGGTACTTCACCCGCAGCGGGCTGTATAGGTACCAGGAGAAGCTGATGCCGCGCTGGCAGCCGCGGGGCTCGTAGGGCGGCAGGCCATCTTCGAGCTGCGGGTAGTCGGTGGCTTGCAGCTCCCAGGTGACGATCCCGTCCTTGACGAAGACCTCCCAGCTGCAACTGCCGGTGCAATTGACTCCGTGGGTGGTACGCACCCTCTTGTCGTGTTGGAAACGGTTCCGATAGAACTCTTCCCACTTCCGGACCCCAGGGTCCGCGATCTCTGAGCTCCACTTCATGCGTTCCTCCTCAACCGTCGGGCATATCCGGCGCCTGCGAATGGACGCAGAACGACCATCCCTCCAAACAAGATCCCGGCCCCCACCAGGCCGATCACCAACAGAGCGTCACCGCTGTCTTTGTCTTCCTGGTCGGCCTCACTGATGAAGAAGGCAGCCAGGTCGGCCTTCTCCTGCTCGGTAAACGGCTTGTCTCGATAGAGCTCCCGCATGACCGGGAAGGCGGGTGGGCTGATGGCGGCCATGAAGCCTGCCTCGCCCCCGAATCGGTCAACGACTCCGGTGAGATCCGGGCCCATCGTCTGGCCGCCCAGGCCGCCCCGGCCACCCACCGTGTGGCAGGCGTAACAGGCGGCACCTCCGCCATCGAAGCCGTTGGCGCCGAGGAAGAGGTCCTCGCCAACCGAGGCGTTGCCGGGACCGGCCGGCGCGGATGGCGGAGTGGTCGTGGTGGGAGTGTCGCTCTGGAAGTTGGTGGCCAGGAAGGCGTTGATATCGGCGATGTCCGTATCGCTCAGGTTGCCGAAGGCCGGCATGGCAGCGTCATAAGGCTCGCCGTTGACATCGATGGGACCGCTCAGACCGTTTTGGATCACCTCGGCCACGTAGTCGGGATCCTGGGCCTTCGGATTATCGACCAGCGGTGGGAAGGCGCCGGGAACCCCGGTTCCGTCCGCACCATGGCAGGCGGCGCACGTGGCCAGGTAGGTCTCCTGGCCGGTCGTAGCGTCCTGTGCCGCCACCGGCGCAATCAGCAGCAGCAGGATCGCCGCTCCGGCTAGAGCAACCAGCAAGGCAGCCCATCGTTTGAGGTTCATGCAGCCTCCTCGTCCAAAGGCACATCGGCAAGGGTTGTTTTTCGCAATTCACTGAAGAGCGCATCGCGCGCTCTCTGCCACGGTTCGTGCAAGACACACAGGTCAAGACTGGGGCAAGGCTTTCCCCGCAGGACACACCGTCCCTCGTCGAGAGGGCCGTCGACCACTTCAATGAACTCGAAGAGGGAGATGGAGGCCGGGTCTGCGCTCAGGCGATATCCCCCGGTCGGTCCCCGGTCGGACTCCACCCATGCCTGCCGGACCAGTGGACGCAGAATATGGGGAAGGTAGGTGGCGGTGGTGTCGAGAGCTTCAGCCAGATCGGCGCCCTTGAGGGGAAGCTCGTGTCGACGAAGCTCACGAATCGCGGCAAGCGCTAACTCCGTTTTTCGCGATATTTCGAGTTTCATAGTCCTGAACTCAGGTTCTACGGAACACGGCGCTTTCTCACTAGGGCCGAAAGACCCTGACGGTCACAAAACTCGGGAAGGTTCGGCTGATGGGGACGACGTGATCATGTACCGCATTCGGCTCACCGTGATGCCCGCGTGCACTGCCGGGGTGAGCATGCCAAGCATCTCCCCTCAGTCGGGACCCCGCCCACCACGGCTTGGTCGGGTTCGGGGAGGTAGGTTGGCGCCATGGGGAGCCCGCCGGACTTCGACGTCACCGATCAGGACGCCTACGACGCTCTGCAAGCGAAGCTGGTTCCGCTCTGGAAGTCGATTGAAGATCTCAACACCGATGAACAGACCATCGTCGTGGTCCCATCCGCCGAGGTGGACTTCGAGCTGACGGCGAGCCGCCTGCAGGCTTACGAAGAGCGCTATCTGTTCCTGCTGCTGCTCCTGCGCCAGCCCCGGGCCCGCATGATCTACGTCACCGGCCAGGCCATCCACCCCGACATCGTCGACTATTACCTGGATCTGATGCCGGGCGTGATATCGAGTCATGCGCGGCAGCGACTGTTCCTCGTGTCCCCACAAGAAGCGACTTCGCGTCCGCTGGCGCAGAAACTGCTCGATCGACCCCGGCTGCTAGAGCGGATCCGGTCGCTGATCATCGATCCGGATCGTGCCCACCTGGTCCCTTTCATGGCCAGCTGGAAGGATCGCGAGCTCGCCATGCGCCTCGGGATCCCCATGTACGGGGCTGACCCGAAGGATTCTCACCTGGGCACCAAGTCCGAGGGGCGGCGACTCTTCGTCGAAGCGGGGATACCCCACCCGGCCGGGTACGAGGGCATTCACAGCCGCCCCGAGGTGGTTGACGCGATACACAAGCTGAGGACCGCCGACCCGAATCTAGGACGCGTCGTCATCAAACACGACGAAGGGGTCTCCGGCTACGGCAATGCGGTTGTGGACCTCGAGGGCCTGGGCCCCCCTGGATCGCGACAGGCCGAGGACGAGTTGACGCGACTCCTGGACGATCTCAAGGTCGAGGGCCCAGGAGCAACGGTCGACAGCTATTACCAGACGCTCTCCGAAGAGGGAGGCATCGTCGAGGAGATGGTCGAGGCCGCCGAGATCCGCTCGCCCAGCGCCCAGCTGCGTATCACCCCGCTCGGTCAGGTTGCACTGCTGTCTACCCACGATCAGATTCTGGGAGGCGAGAGCCACCAGGTATTCATCGGGTCACGCTTCCCGGCCGACCCGGATTACGGGCCGGCCATCAGTTCCAGCGCGCTGGCCGTCGGACAGCTGTTGGCAGCACAAGGCGTGATCGGGCGCTTCGCAATCGACTTCGTAGTCGGCCGCGACCAGGACTCGGAGTGGACTATCAACGCCATCGAGCTGAACCTGCGCAAGGGTGGGACGACCCACCCCTTCCTCACTCTTCAGTTCCTAACCGACGGTAGGTTCGACGGCTCCACGGGGGTATTCACGGCTCCGAGTGGGCGGGCCAAGTACTACGTGGCATCCGATCATGTAGAGGCACCGGGACTGTCTGCTCTGACTCCTCACGATGTGCTCGACCTGGCTCTCATGCGGGACCTCCACTTCGATCAGGCCCGTCAGGTCGGATCGGTGTTTCACATGCTCAGTGCTCTCGGGGCCGAAGGACAGATCGGGGTTACCAGCGTTGGCGACTCACTCGCGGAGGCCGAAGAGCGTTTCGAGCAGGTGGTAGCGGCCCTCACTGCTGAAGCGGAGCTAGCAAGTGGTGGTCACTGAGGGAGCCGGCTCAGGCCCTTCGGATTGAGCGGAATGACGCGGCAACTCAACGTCCCGGCGCTCGCAACCCTCATCTCTGCCGTGGCCTCGCAATGCTGAGAATGGGCGGAGCGAAACGGAATGAGATCGGGTGGTCAGTCGGCTAGTCCGGCCGGGTCGGCGGGGACGTCTACCGCGTGTTCCTGCAACACGGCCAGCGGAACCACGTCAAGAGCCCGCTGGTGGGTCGAGGCGAGCACAACGGGAGCCGCCACCCCGTCGTGATGAGCCCGCAGCCAATTCAGTGCCGTCACGCACCAGCGGTCTCCTGGAACTAGACCGGGGAATCGAAACTCAGGCATCGGGGTCGACAGATCGTTGCCAATGCTGTTCTGGTGGTCGAGGAACTCCTGGGTGGCGACCGCGCACACTGTGTGCCGTCCGTGGTCGTGAGGGCCGGTGTGGCAGGATCCGTCCCGGAAGAACCCGGTCACCGGATCGGTGCTGCACAGTTCCAGCTCACCGCCCAGCACGTTGCGTTCATCCATCCGTCAAGTATGGCTAACTCGAGGGATCGCGGGGCGGCTAACCCGCAACCTCCGCGACCCTCACCATGAAGTGAGGTCGGAAGGGCCAAGCCGGGCCAATAACGACACCCGCCCCCGAGACTCTCACCGTGACATGAGTTCGGCACAGCCGAACTCACAAGCTCGCCGAAGGCGAGCCGTGCCCGGGGCAGGACTCGAACCTGCACGCCCCGAAGGGCAGCGGATTTTAAGTCCGCCACGTCTGCCACTTTCGTCACCCGGGCGACGGCTCAGTATCCCATCTCCGACCACTTCGAGAGAGCGAAGGAGTCTGGGGGCGCTAGGCATCGACCCCTACAGCAACAATCTTCGGCTTGCTGTTGACGTATTCGAAGTAGACCAGCCAGGGTTGGTGGTCTGGCGCTCTCACCGTCAGGTATTGGAAGTTCCATAGCTCGACGGGGATAAGGGCTGTTTGCGAGTGGCTGCTACGTGAATCGAGGTCGGGGGCTGCCTCTAACGCAGCCGCCAGAGGACCGAACACCGTCTCTGCGAGTTGCAGACCCTCCGTCGTCCCAGGTCGCTCGGACAGCGCATCCACGAGCACCGACCGGGAAACCAGCTTCGGTGCGTTGGTGAGAGCTACTGAGAATCCCCGTTCGCTGACGAGCCCGAGCGGGCTCTTGCCGCTCCGGAGGTCAGTGGCGAGCTGACGCAGCATGTCCACGGGGCGGTCGTCCTCGAGGAAGAACTCGAGATCGACGGTCTCGGTGAGGTAGCGGGCTTCTACCCAGGCCGAACCATTCGGAGACTCGACCGGCACCCAGGTGCTCTCATCATTTCTG
>JBPCTX010000022.1:0-6575 GCA_051011455.1 Acidimicrobiia bacterium
GTTGGATGTGCCGCTGCCGACGACCGCCCTGGTTCACCAGATCGTCACCGGGCTGATAGGCAATGGCCTGGGAGAGGGCGACTTCGTCCGGCTCCTCGAGCTGGAGGCGGACGGGGCCGGCCTGAGTCTCGAGTCGGAGAACCTGGAGGTCTCTGACGGCCTCGACGCCGACTGACTGCTCAGGCCTCCTGTGAGCTGGTCGGGCGGCGGGCCCAGACCATCTGGAGGGTGACACCGGCGTCGACCACCAGGTTGTAGACCGGGCAGCGGCGCTCGGTCTCCTCAACGACCTCGGCCGTTCGCTCCTCCGACTCGTCGGTGGTGACGATCGCCTGCACCCGGATGGTCTGGAAATGGGGACGGACCTCCTGGTTGCCGAGCCGGCCCCGGATGTCGATCGTGAACTCGGCCTCGAAGTTGATCTCTTCATACGAGAAGTCGAGGTCGGCGGCAGTCCGGTTGAAAGTGACCGCCTCGCACCCGCACAGAGCGCCGAGCACGGCCTGCAGGGGCGAAGGCCCCTCACCGGTGCCCCCGTGCGGTATCGGCTCGTCGGTGAAGGTGACCCCGTACTCGCCGAAATCGATCTCCGTCAGCATCGAGCCGGGGCTCCGGGCCGACAGCGTCTTGCGCCGGATGATCGGATCGAGGCTGTCGGCCGAGACTATTTCGGTGGCCATGATCTCACCCTTCTGTTCCTATGATTGCAATCGATTGCAGCCGCTGAGCGGGCATGGTAGTACGTTCGAACGCTGCTTCATTAGGGAAGGACCCCACATGGTGCAGACAATCCAGGCGGGCCAGTTGCCTCGCCTGCACTCGACTCGGGACACCCGGGGCCGCGTCGACCTCGTCACCGAGGACCTATTCGGCCTCACCGATCTCAAGGCCGATCGGATCACCTACCACCCGGGTGACACGGCTGCGGCTCACTACCACCTTGACTGCAAGCACTTCTTCTTCGTGCTCGACGGCAAGGCCATTCTCCACGCCGGCGAGGAGACCATTGAGATGGCCGCAGGCGATGTCGCGCTCATTGAAGAGGGAGAGGTCCATTGGTTTGAGAACTCCTTCTCAGCTGATTTCACAATCATCGAACTGTGGGTTCCCGCTCCCGGTGAAACCGTGTGGGTCGACCCGGATGACATATGAACCTGGGGACCGGACGCGTGAGTTCACGCGCTGAATCTACGAGGGACTGACTCTGGAATACTCCGAGCTCGTCATCGTCTTTGTTGCCGTCGCGGTCGGCTCCTTCGTGAAAGGCGTCACGGGGTCAGGCCTGCCACTCATCGGCGTTCCGTTCATGGCCTCCTTCCTGGGTGTAGAGCATGCGGTGGTGGTGATGTTGCTGCCTTCGATGATCGCCAACGGCTGGATCATGTGGGCCAACCGGGAGGAGGCCCCTCAAGCCCGCCACCTGACACCCTTCTTCGTTCTCGGGGCGGCCGGTGCCACCGCCGGCACCTGGGCCCTGGTCTCATTTGACGACGACCTGCTATCACTGGCTCTGGCGGCCGTCATCGGTGCGTATGCAATCACCTTCCTGGCCAAGCCCGACCTGCAGTTTTCCCGCACCATGACCGATCGGCTCAACGCACCGGTCGGCCTGGCCGCCGGACTGCTGCAGGGCGCCACCGGGGTCTCCGGGCCGGTGGTGGTGACGTACCTGCATGGGTTCCGCATGGATCGCGATGTCTATCTGTTTTCCATCACCAGCATCTACGCCAGCTTCGGCGCCATTCAAATCATCGCACTGGGGCTGCTCGGTTCCATCACCATGGAACGCCTCGGCGAGAGCGTCCTGACGCTGATACCGATGGCGGTGGCGCTGCCGCTCGGGATGGCAATCTCGAAGCGGGTGTCACACAGGACATTCGAGTACATGGTGCTGGCTCTTCTGGTCGTGGTAGGTCTCAAGCTGGTCTGGAACGGGCTCAGTTGATGGCGAGCGACTGTTCCCAGGGTGATCTAACGTGAGCCGGGTCGAAGGCATCACGGCGACGGAGGGGGCCACCGGTGACCGAACAGTTTGACATCGTGGTAGCGGGCGCAGGCCACAACAGCCTGCTGGCCGCCGCCTACCTGGCCAAGGCAGGATTCCGATGCCTGGTGCTCGAGGCGGAAGCAAGCATTGGCGGGGATACCGCCACCGAGGAGCTCACGATCCCTGGATTCCGTCACGACAGCTGCTCGACGGCGCACAACCTCATCCAATCGAGCCCCACCATGCGCAATGACGAACTGAAGCTGGGAGAGTACGGCCTCGAGTACGTGCGGCCCGATCCCGCGGTTCATGTACCGTTCCCCGACGGTAGCTGGATAACTCAATGGCGAGATCTGGATCGGACCTGTCACGAGTTCGCCAAGTTCTCGCCTGCCGATGCCGCCACCTACCGGCGCATGATGGAGGAGTACCGCTCGGTGGGCCCCGCTTATGCCGACTACCGCTATACGCCGATCGGGTGGGGGCCGACTCTGACCGAGCGGTTGGCAACCCGCCCGGATGGAGCCGCCTGGCTCGAGGTGGTCGCTCGTTCTTCGGGTGATGTCATCATGGAGGCCTTCGAACACCCCCACACCCGGGCGTTCATGCTGTGGATGGCGACCCTGACTCTGCAACCCCTGGAGCGTCCCGGGACGGGCATCCTTGCCTACTCGCTGGCCGCCGGGCGCCAGATCAACAGTTGGGTGTTTCCCCGGGGTGGATCGAGCGCACTACCTGACGCGCTCGGGCGCCTGATCGAAGAACACGGCGGCGTCATCCAGACCGGAACACGGGTAGCCCGGCTACTGGTGGAGAGCGGCCGCTGCGTGGGTGTCGAGACCGAGAATGGCGACCAATTCCGCGCTTCGCGGGGAGTTCTGTCGACGATCCATATCAAGCACCTCATCGACATGGCCCCGGCCGACGATTGGGACCCTGGCTTCTCGGCCGGTGTCGACCGGTGGCAGCCCGGTGTCACGCTGATGGCCGCCTACTACTCAACCTCCGAAGCGCCGCGGTTCCAGGTCGACGGCGGAACGATCAGCCCGGTTGCGGTCGGGCTCCCCACCTCACCCGACCGCATGTTGCGCACCACCGAGGAGTTCGAGTCCGGCCATCCAGATACTCACCAACCGGTGGTATTGGCACTGTGTCCGAGTGTGGCCGACGAGACCAGGGCTCCACCCGACCATCACACAGTGAAGATTTTGCTGCCCCAGCCGTATGAACTGGTTGGCGGACCGGGGCGGTGGGACGAGATAAAGGAGGAGGTGGCCGGGGCGGCCCTCCAACACCTGCGGGACTACGCTCCCAATCTCACCGACGAGACCATCTTGGCCTCGGAAGTGAAGAGCCCTCTCGATCTCGAGCGACGCAATGCCCACAACTGGCGGGGCTCGTGCCATGGAGGGGACCTATCTCCCGACCAGACCGGCGACCGCCGTCCGGTTCCCGGCTGGGCTCAGCATCGCCTGCCAATGACCGGTCTCTATCAGACCGGCGCCACCACTCATCCCGGCGGGTCCGTCTCCGGTGCCCCGGGACGCAATGCTGCTGCGGTGATGCTGGCCGACCTGGGAACCAGCATCGAAGAGGTAGTCGGCGTCCGATAGCACGGAAAGCGATTGCTCCGGCCGCGCTCCGGATGACCAAGCTGAATGCAAGCGGTTGCATAAGCAGCCACAAAAACGTAGCCTCCCAGAGACGGGTCTGATCCCCATTGCTTTTGGAGGCACTTGATGAGAATCACCACCAAGGTCTTTGCCCTGTTTGCCGCGCTGGCGCTGGTCGCCGCGGCGTGCGGTGGCGACGACTCAGGAGACACAACGGTTACGACCGCAGATGCCACGACGACCACCGCGGCGGCGATGGATCCTTATCTGTTTGCTGCTTCGCTGCCTTTGACCGGCGATTTCGCGATCCCCGGCTCGAAGCACAACGATGGCTACCAGTTCTGCGTCGATGAGATCAACCGCCTCGGCGGCCTCGACGGCCACGATGTGAACTACCTCGGCGAAGACAACCAGTCGACGCCCGAGCAGGCGGTTGCTCAGGTCCAGCGCCACATAGACGTTGAAGACGCCGACGTGTTGCTCGGCACCTTCTCCAGCCTGCTGACGTTCCCGGCATCCACGGAAGCCCTGAACGCCGGCATGGTGTACCCGATCCCATCGGGCGGTGCACTGCGAATCTGGGAACGCGGCTATGACAACATCTTCTACTTCCAGCAGAACGCGGCCGAGCTGATCGGCTTCTCACCGCTGGCGATGATCGAGCACTACGTAGCGGAGGGAATCATCGACGCGACGCCGGCTTCGGTTGCCATCGTTGACGCCGACGACTTCTTCGCATCCGCAATCGTGACCGGCCTGGTCGGCGGCGATGTCCGCCTGCCCGGTGGCGGCGATGTGATCGCTGAGGTCCCCGGCTTCCTGAACGACCCGAGGTTCTCCGATACCGAAGTCGTTTTCCAGGAGACGTGGCCGATTCCATTCACGGACTGGATCACTCTCGCCAACGGAATGAAGTCCAGCGGCGCCGAGATGGTATTCGCAGCCACCGCATCACCCGACGAGGCGATCTCGCTGGTGAACGCGATGGCGACTGTCGACTACCAGCCCAAGCTGGTGTGGATGTCACAGGGCGCACAATCCGAGTTCAGGGATGAGCTCGGAGGCAGCGAGCAGCACATCACGGTGCACGCTTCCTGGCATCCTCTGGCCAACTACGAGAGCACCCTGGCCGGACAGCCCTACTCCAACCAGGACTTCATCGACGGGTTCACGACCTCCTTCGGGCGACCCCCGGATGAGGACGAGGCCATCCCGTTCTCGGTGTGCCAGGGCATGGCCCAGGCGATCCTGGGAGCCGGCAGCACCGACAATGCGGCCATGCAGGCCTGGTTGCACGGGCGCACCGCCTCCGACCCGGTGACGACCGTGCTGGGTGACTTCTACTGGGACGACCGCGGACTGCCGATCGAGCGCGCGCACATCATGGTGCAGTGGCAAGACGGCGAGCTCGTGTTTGTCTACCCGGTGGGTGACTTCCCCGGTACTGTCGACCTGGTCTTCCCGAAGGCCGACTTCGGCTAGACCCGAGACGACGACGTTGAGCAGATGGGGCACCGGCCACCGGTGCCCCATCTGTCCGAACCACGGCCAAAAGTTGGCCGTATCCTGCGGTGCAGATCGATCGGTCACTAGAGAGGAATTGACGTGACGGCGACCCTCGAGGTCTCCAATCTCAACAAGCGCTTCGGCGGTATCCACGCGGTCAAGGACTGTTCCTTCGCGGTGGAGCGCGGTTCAATCACGTCTCTGATCGGGCCAAACGGCGCCGGTAAGACGACCAGCTTCAATCTCATCAACAACGTGATACGTCCCGACACCGGTGCCGTTCACTTCGAGGGGCAGGACGTCACAGGCAAGATGCCACACAAGCTGACGCGACTTGGCATCGGGAGAACCTTTCAAGTGACGAGGACGCTTGGCGACATGACGGTCCTGGAGAACATGGTGGTGGGGTCCTCCAGCGTGGGAGTTCGCAGCATCTTCGGATCAAGGATGCTCGACCACGAAGTCGATCGGGCGCTCGAACTGCTGGAGTTCGTCGGCATCGCCGAGTACGCCTACACGAACGCGGAAGCCCTCTCCTACGGACAGCGCAAGCTGCTCGAGTTTTCGGCGGTGCTGATGTCGAATCCACAGATCGTTCTCCTCGATGAGCCGGCCGGCGGAGTCAACCCCTCCCTTCTCAAGCGGATGGTGGCCCGTATCAGGGAACTGAACGGCAACGGGCTGACCTTTTTCATCGTCGAGCACAACATGGATCTGGTCATGGACATCAGCGACTCCGTGATCGTCATGGCCCACGGCGAAGTGATTCTGCACGGGACGCCGGACGAAGTGCAGAACGATCAGCAAGTCCTCAACGCATACCTGGGCAGGGCCTAATGCCGCTGCTGGAGATTCGCGACGTCAACGCCGGATACGGGAAAGGCCCCGACATCCTTCAGGGTCTCTCGCTCGACGTCGAGGCCGGGAAGTCGTATTGCATCATCGGCCCGAATGGTGCCGGCAAATCAACCCTGCTGAAGGTGATCTCCGGACTGCTGCAACCGCGATCCGGCCAGGTCGTGCTGGACGATGTTCCATTTGATCGAGCTCGCCCCGATCAGGTGCTGGCGGCCGGGATCTGCTTTGTGCCCCAGGACCAGGCGGTCTTCCCCGAGATGAGCGTAAAGGAGAACCTGACGATCGGTGCCTACCTCGAGAAGGATCGATCGGTAATCAAAGAACGGATGGAATTGGTCCTCGAACAATTTCCGATCCTGGCCGAGCGTTCCTCCCAGGATGCGGGGACCCTCTCCGGCGGTCAGCAGCAGATGCTGGCCCTGGGCCGGGCCTTGATGATCGACCCGCAGGTGCTCATGCTCGACGAGCCCAGCCTCGGGCTGGCACCTCAGATCGCCGACCAGATCTTCGCCACTATCAGGGACCTCGAAGCATCCGGCATCACGATCTTGATGGTCGAACAGAACGCGGTGCGGGGCCTCGAACTGGCCGACTGGGGAGTGGTCCTCGAC
>JBPCTX010000023.1:0-3873 GCA_051011455.1 Acidimicrobiia bacterium
GGAAGAGAGTGCGGCGTTTCGGTCCCACCAACCGTGGCACACAAACCGCAACGCAACGCGAGGGCTGGTATTCAGAAGCTGTCGGCTGTCGGCTGTCGGCTGTGGGCTGTCGACTTCGGCCATGGGACACAAACCCCTTCCCCTCGCGCACCCGGACGCGTACCTTCGGCTTGTGTTCTGGTTTGGGCGGCCTCCGTACTTGCGCTGGTTGGGGGCGGCAGTGCTGGTGCTGGGGGCGGCCGTCATCGAATTCCGGCCCACCCGGGAAGCCGACTATCCATTCGCGGCGGCCCCGATGGAGGCCGGGGACTCGTTGTTGATTGAATGGCGACGGCTTCCGAGCGGCCTGTATCCGCCACCCTCCCTGGTGGGAACGGTTGCCTCTCATCAACTCGCCGAGGGAGAGCCGATCACCGGATCCGATGTGCAAGCTCCGGTAGTCGTTCCAGACGGTTGGTGGGCGTTGGTGCTGGAGGTTCCGCTCAGATTGGCGCCGGGGACGCCGGCCCGGCTGGTCCTAACCGGTCAGGATGGAGAGCAGGTCCCGGGCTTGGTGATCGCGTCAGAGGAAGCGGAGCGATTCGGGGCGACCGGCCCGACGGCTCTGGTGGCGGTTCCCGGTGAGCAGGCTGCCCGGGTGGCAGCTGCTGTCGCGGCCCGTCAGATAGTGGTGCTGGTCGAGCCCTAGCCTGCTGCCTGCATGCCGGTGGCACACTGGCATTGCCGGGGAGTCGTAGCGGCCGCTGGGATGAGTCCCGCCAGGGCCTGGCGCAGGGTGCCGAGGGTGGCGTTGAACCGCTCCAGCACCGCGGCGTGGGTGACCGGTTCGATCTCCCCCTCAACACCGGTGTCGTAATCAGTGACGACGGCGATGTTGACGTAGCAAATCTCCAGTTCCCTGATGAGCTGGGCTTCGGGTGCCTGGGTCATGTTGATGGTGTGCCATCCCGAGCCGGCGTAATCGGCGCTCTCTGCTCTGGTCGAAAACCGGGGGCCCTGGATCACAACGACGGTTCCTCCATCGTGGGTCTCGGCTCCGGCTGCCCGGCAGGCTGTGACGGCCAGCGGCCGCAGCTCGGAGCAGTAGGGATCGGCGAACGCCAGGTGACGGGTCTCGGGCCCGTCGAAGAAGGTGCCATCGCGACCCCAGGAGCGGTCGACCTGCTGGTCGGACACCACCAGGTGCCCGGGCGCGATGTCCATCTGCAGGCTGCCGACCGCGCACGGCCCGATCACTCGATCGACACCCACTTCCTTCATTGCCCACGCATTCGCCCGGAATGGGACCTTGTGAGCCGGGAACTGGTGGTCGGCGCCGTGGCGGGGGAGGAAGGCGACTTCGACGCCCTGGAAGGTCCCGATGGCGAGCGGTGCCGACGGTGCTCCATAGGGAGTCTCCACCTCAACCTGTTGTGGGTCGTCGAGAAAGTCGTAGAACCCCGAGCCGCCGAATACACCAATCATGTTGTCCCCTCTTGCAAGCAGGAAATGGTAGCCGTTGTATTGTGAACACTGGCAGTGGCGGGCGGTGCCTGGGCGTAAAGGGGTAGTGCAGTGCAGGTTGAAGTAGCGGTGATTCCGGCGGCCGGCCGCGGAACCCGCATGCGCCCTGCCACCCGTGCGCTCCCCAAGGCCATGTTGCCGATCGTGGATCGTCCGGCCGTCCAGTGGGCGGTGGAAGAGGCAGTCAGGGCCGGAGCCAACGAGATCTTTGTTGTTGTCGACCCCGGCGTCGGTGTTCTGATCGAGCGACATTTCAACTCCCAGGAGGAAGGTCCCCTGCCCGGCCTGGAGGACGTGGCAGTACATGCCCTGGTCCAAGATGTTCCCCGCGGCCTCGGTGACGCAGTTCGCACTGCTGCCGATGCAGTCGGATCGCGCGCCTTCTTCACTCTTCTGGTCGACAACCTGGTCTATCCCGACGGAGATGTTCTTCCACAGATGGCAGCCGCAGCTGAAATCGGTTCGGTGGTGTGCCTGCGCGAGCTCGGCACCGAATACCTGGCCCGCTACGGGTTCATTGTCCCGGGGGAGTGGCGCGACGAGCGAGTCGTGGAGGTGCTGGGCGCCATTGAGAAGCCGGGAGTGGATGCGGCGCCGTCCAAGCTGGGTCTAATCGGCCGCTATCTGTTCACGGAAGCCATCTTCACCGCACTGGATCACGTGGAGCCAGGGGTGGGCGGCGAAATCCAGCTGACCGATGCAATCAACTCGGTGGGCGAAGCCGGCTCGTGCCTTGGCTACGTTGCCGGCGACGACCTGCTCGACACGGGGACGCCGAGCGGATACCTGGAGGCCTCAACCATCCTGGGCGCCTCCCATCCCGACTTCGGCCCCCGCTATCGTGCCTTCGTAACGGAGTTCACCGAGGGTCTCTGAATCCCCTCGGTCCGCAGGGAGGAACGATGGGTCAACTTCCCCATCTTGACGAGGCCGGACAGGCCCACATGGTCGATGTTGGCGACAAGGCGCCTACCCGTCGCGAGGCGGTAGCCGAGGCCATGGTGCGGATGTCGGACGAGACGCGCGGCGCCCTTTTCGGGGGCGACCTAGCCAAGGGCGATGCGCTGGCAGTGGCTCGTGTGGCCGGAATCCAGGCGGCCAAGAAGACCTCGGAGCTAATCCCACTTTGCCATCCGCTGGCTCTCACCAATGTGACGGTCGACATCGAAGAGGTCGAGGGCGGTGCGAGGGTATCGGTTCGGGCAGGCACGACGGGCCCAACAGGAGTGGAGATGGAGGCGTTGACGGCTGCCTCGGTGGCGGCGCTGTCGTTGTATGACATGGTGAAGGGGCTTGAGCGGGGTGTTGAGATCGGGCCAATTCGCTTGCTGGAGAAGTCGGGAGGAAGGTCGGGCACATGGGTGAGATGAATGCCGGTGTCCTGACAGTCAGCGACCGGGTCAGTCGCGGCGAGACCGAGGATGTGTCGGGCCCAACCGCGATCGCAATGCTGGCCGGGCTGGGATTCGATGTGGACTGGCGGGTGGTTCCAGACGAGAAGCCCGAGATTCAGCGGGCACTGCGGGAGTGGGCCGAGGCCGGGCTGGGCTTGATCGTCACAACCGGTGGAACCGGATTCACACCTCGCGATGTGACCCCTGAAGCCACCGCCGAGCTGATAGAACGACCGGCCCCCGGTCTGGTCGAGGCGGCCCGCGGTGCCTCCAAGCATCCGCATGCCATGTTGTCCCGAGGCGTGGCCGGGATCGTCGGCGAAACCCTGATTGTGAACCTCCCGGGATCGACTTCGGGTGTCGAGGAGTCCCTCGATGTGATCCGTCCGGCGCTGGTGCACGCGGTCTCGCTGATCCGTAACCGCGGCACCTCCCATGAGTAGATGTGAGCTGAGAGCTGGTTGGAGTGGACAGATTTCGCGGGCTAGTCTGATCATCGCGTTGGAGTAAGGAATAGGGCTTGGAGCTTTTAGTTGTTTTGGTGGTGCTCGGAGGTCTCTGGGCCGCGCTCTTGTTGCCTTCCTTCCTGGATTCGCGCCACGATGCGCCCCTAACTTCCACCCGCTCTTTCGATAGGCGCCTTGCCAAGCTGGCAGCTCTCCGGTCGGAGGCGATGGACCCCAAGGAGCTAAAGCGACGCGGTGTCCAGGCCCGCCGGCGCCGCGTGATGGTGGCGTTGATCGGAGCCGCGCTGATCACACTGGTGGCGGCGATCTTCACCGGTTCGATCCCCTTGCTCCTGGTCAGCCTCGCCTTCGACGGCATGTTTGTTCTATACCTGGTGGCGGTCAATTCCGTCCAGCACCGTCCGCAGGCGACGCGCCTTCCGAACACGCCCGAGCCGGTCGGCTACGGCGAACTGCGGTTGGTGGGCGACGACGACTTGCCCGAGGTCGCCAACCGCTGACCATCATTC
>JBPCTX010000024.1:0-17869 GCA_051011455.1 Acidimicrobiia bacterium
CTCCACACCCCCCAGGCTCTCGGCGAGGAAGAACAGTTCGGTCTTGGCGACCACCTTCTCGGCGACATCGGGGCCCGCTCCGGTCCGGAATGAGATCATCCCGCCGAAGTCACCCATCTGACGGGCCGCCAACTCATGCTGGGGATGTGACTCCAATCCCGGGAAGATCACATCCCCGACTGCCGGATGACCGACCAGGAAATGGGCAATCTGAGTGGCGTTGGCGCAGTGGCGGTCCATCCGCACCGCCAAGGTGCGGAGGCCTCGCAAGGTCAAGTAGACGTCGAACGGACCGGGGACCGGCCCGGCTGCATTCTGCAGGTAGCGGAGCTGCTCGTACAGGTCGGCGTCGGCGGTCACAAGCGCGCCCCCGACCACATCACTGTGGCCACCTATGTATTTGGTTGTCGAGTACAGCGAGACGTCGGCCCCCAGGCTGAGGGGTTGCTGCAAGTAGGAAGTGGCGAACGTGTTGTCCACCACCAACCGGGCACCTCCGCCGTGGGCAATCTCGGCAATAGCTGCGATGTCGACGACCCGCAGCATCGGGTTGGTGGGGGTCTCCACCCAGACAAACCGGGTTTGCGGGCGCATGGCCGCCTCTACGGCGGCGAGATCGGTCTGGTCGACCACCGTCCACTCGATGCCTTGCTCGCCGAGTACCCGGGCGATGAATCGGTAGGTGCCGCCGTAGGCATCGTTCGGGATCACCAGGTGATCGCCCGGCTTCAGCAGGTACCCGATGAGAGCCACTGCCGCCA
The DNA here is from genome assembly GCA_051011455.1 of Acidimicrobiia bacterium. GTDB lineage: Bacteria > Actinomycetota > Acidimicrobiia > Spongiisociales > SHLN01 > SHLN01. Next base: position 762 of record JBPCTX010000024.1, read on the forward strand.
TCCCGGAGGCCGTGGCGACCGCTCCCCCTTCCCCGGTGACGCCTTCCAGGTGGGCCAGCGCCGTCTGCAGAGCAGTGCGGGTGGGATTGTCGGTGCGGGAGTACTCGTACTCGGTGTCGCCGGGAGCCTCCTGGGCGTAGGTGGAGGTGGCGTAGATGGGCGTGATGACCGCCCCGGTGGCCGGATCGGGATCCTGGCCGGCATGGATGGCGATGGTCTCAAACCTTTGTTCCTTCATGGCGCCTCCAGCAGTCCGTGTTCGATCATCCACTCGTCATTGAAGACCTTGGAAACGTAGTTGCGACCCGAGTCGGGAAGGATCACCACCATCAGCTTGCCCGGAGAGTCGGCGGCGGCCTGCAAGGCCCCCGCCACCGCCATACCCCCTGAGGAACCGACCAGAATCCCTTCGATAGCCGCCAGTTTGCGAGCCATGGAGTAGGCCTCCGAGTCTGGCACCTGCTCAAATCGATCGACCAGAGAGGGATCGAAGGTGTTGGGCCAGAAGTCTTCCCCCACCCCTTCCGTCAGATAGGTGTGGACCTGATCCTCCGATTCGGCGGTGTAGATCGATCCGACCGGATCGACCCCCACAACTTCGATGGAAGGCTTCTTTTCTTTGAGAAAGCGGGCCGTCCCGGTCAACGTTCCCCCGGTGCCAACTCCAACCACCAGCACGTCGACTCCCCCGTCGGTCTGATCCCAGATCTCCGGGCCGGTCGACTGGTAGTGAGACTCCGGGTTGGCGGCGTTGGCATACTGGTTGGGGCTGAAGGCGCCGGGTATCTCCGCCACCAACCGGTCGGCCACCGAGTAATAGGAACGGGGATCCTGGGGTTCCACATCGGTCGGGGCCACGTGCACCTCGGCGCCATAGGCCCGCAGTCCATCGATCTTCTCCTGTGACATCTTGTCGGGGATGACACACACCAGCCGGTATCCCTTGATGGCCGCCACCATGGCCAAACCCACCCCGGTGTTGCCACTGGTCGGTTCAACGATGGTGCCACCCGGCTGCAGCTTCCCCTCCCGCTCAGCGGCCTCGATCATCGTGAGGCCGATGCGGTCCTTGATCGACCCGCCCGGGTTCACGTATTCGATCTTGGCCACCAGGTTGCCCTGAGGGTGGAGGCGTGACAACCGGACCAGTGGCGTGTCGCCGATGGCGTCGAGGATGCTCGGCCGGATGTCCATTGCGGCGAGTCTACGAGGCGGGAATATCAAAACCGGCGGCGGGGATATGCTTGTTCGATATGGAAACTCAGACAATCTCTGTACCCGATATTTCGTGCGATCACTGCAAGATGTCCATCGAAGGGGCCACTGCTGCCCTGGACGGGGTCACCGAGTCGAACGTCGACATCCCCGGCAAGACCGTGACGGTCACCTATGAGGGAACCCAGGTCGACATGAATGCAATCGTGTCGGCAATCGAGGATCAGGGCTACGACGTAGCCAGATGATCGAAACCCCGGCCTCCGCTCCGGTGGCGGCCGAACCGGTTCCCGTCTCGTTCGAGGTTGACGGGATGACCTGCGCCTCGTGTGCGGTGCGGATCGAGCGCGTGCTGGGCAAGCAGGACGGGGTGGAATCTGCCGTCGTCAACTACACCGGAGCCGAGGCCCGCGTAACCCTCGACCCGACCACCAACATCGGGGACCTGACTGCGGCGATCGACAAACTGGGCTACCACCTCACCGAGATCACGGCCGAGGACGAGCGCGAAGCCCCTTCCCACCGCTACGAACGCGAGTTCATCTTCCAGCGACGCAATCTGGCGGCAGCAGCTGCCTTCACCATCCCGCTCATTGCCCTGATGCTCCTCACCGACGGGGAGGACGCCGCCAAGGTGGCCATGTGGATCCTGGCTACGCCCGTGGTTTTCGTCTTCGGCTGGCAGTTCCACTACAACGCGTTCCTCAGGCTCAAGGCGCTCGACACCAGCATGGACACCCTGGTCTCAATCGGGACCCTCTCCGCTTACGGGTACTCGGTGTGGGCGATCTTCGCCCAGGAGAAGGTCTTCTTCGAGACGGCGGCCCTCATCATTACCTTCATCCTGCTGGGCCGCTTCTTCGAGGCCAGAGCCAAGGGCAGTGCATCGCAGGCCATCAGCCGCTTGCTGGAGTTGGGAGCCAAAGAGGCTCGCATCCTCCGCAACGGGGTCGAAACCCTGGTGGCGGCCGACACAGTCCGACCGGGCGATCTGATGGTGATCAATCCCGGCGAGAAGGTCCCCACCGATGGCCGCATCAACGCCGGAACCTCATCGTTCAACGAGAGCCTGCTGACCGGCGAAGCCCTACCGGTAGACAAGGGTCCCGGCGACGTGGTTTACGGGGCCACCATCAACCACCAGGGGCGGGTGGTGGTCGAGGCCACCGCTATCGGGTCGGACACGGCTCTGGCTCAGATCGCCCGGATGGTGGAGGAAGCCCAGGCCAGCAAGGCCCCCGCCCAGCGCCTGGCCGACCGGGTCTCTTCAGTGTTCGTTCCGATCGTCATCGTGCTCGCCATCGGAACCGGCCTGGTGTGGTTGGCCGTCAGCGGCGAGGTCGAGACCGCTCTCCGCAACGCGGTCGCGGTGTTGATCATTGCCTGCCCGTGTGCACTCGGCCTGGCCACCCCCACCGCCATCATGGTGGGGTCGGGTCGGGGGGCCGAGTTGGGGATCCTCTTCAAGTCGGCCGAGGTGTTCGAGCGCACCAGAACCATCGACACCATCGCCTTTGACAAGACCGGCACAATCACGTCGGGACGCATGACACTGGACGTGATCGAGTCGCTCGAGGATCGGGACGACTTCCTGCGTCGGGTTGCCTCCCTGGAGTCGGCCAGCGGCCATCCGGTTGCCCGGGCGCTGACATTGGCTGCTGAAGAGGAGAACCTGGCGCTGGTCTCACCAACCGACGTCGAGGAGTTGCCGGGTGGGGGCATCCGGGGCACCGTAGAAGAACTTGCCGTTGTGGTTGGGAACTCCACCCTGATGTCATCGCAGGGCTTCGAAGTGGCCGCCGAACAACTGAGCCGGGTAGCCGAATTGGAAGCCGGGGGGCGCACCGCCTTCCTGGCGGGATGGAGTGGAGCAATCCGCGGCCTGGTCGCCGTCGTGGACGCACCTCGCCCGGCAGTGGGGGCGGCCATGACGGAATTGTCCGCCATGGACATCGATCTGGTGATGGTGACCGGCGACAACCCGGTCACCGCCGGTGCGGTGGCCACGGAGGTGGGGATTGACCGGGTTCTCGACACCGTGCAACCCGCCCAGAAGGCAGCTGCAGTCGAAGCTCTGCAGCAGGAAGGCGAGATCGTTGCCTTCGTGGGCGACGGTGTCAACGATGCGCCCGCACTGACCCAGGCCGACCTCGGGTTGGCGATCGGGTCCGGCACCGACATCGCCATCGAGGCTGGCGATGTCGTCCTGCTGTCCGGTGAGCCGAAACTGGTGGTCACCGCCGTGCGGCTGGCGCGCCGGACCCATCGAACCATCAGTCAGAACCTGTTCTGGGCCTTCTTCTACAACGCGGCCGCGATCCCTCTGGCGGCAGCCGGACAGCTGGATCCCAGCGTCGCCGCTCTGGCAATGGCCTTCTCCAGCGTGAGCGTTGTCACCAACAGCGTCCGGCTCAAGAGGTTCGGGCGGTAAGTCAGTTCTCCTTCAGGAAGTCCTCGACCTCTGAGATCAAGTCGTCCGCATCCGACCGGCTGAAGTCGGCCTCGGCCTCCCCGGACAGTGACTCGAGCCGCCGCACATAACTGGAGAACTCCTCGGATTCGGACATGGCGGCGTCCACTCGCGCCTCGAACTCCCCGGCCACTTCGGCCAACTCGGTGGCATCGACGGTGATTGCGAGGATCCTGGACGCCTGCTCGAGCAGCGCCAGCATCGCCTTTGGATTCGGGTTGGTGCCCAGATAGTGGGAAGTTGCCGCCCACAGGCTGAGCGTCGACAAACCGTCCTGGCGAAAGAGATGGGATAGCACTCCGACGATCCCGGTTGGCCCGTGGTAGTTGGCGCCGGTCAATCCCAGCTCGATCAACTCGTCGGTGGTCCCGGCAGTGCCGATCACCGGCACCGGTCCGGTATGGGGCACCTGGCCGAGGAAAGCCCCGAGCAACAACACCTGCTCAACTCCCAGCCGGGCAAACTCGTCAGACAGCAGGCGGCCGAAGGCCTGCCAGCGCAGCTGTGGCTCATCGCCCAGCACCAGCAAGACATCGTGCTCACCATCTTCCATGTGAATTCCGTACAGCCGGGTGGCAGGCCAGGCCAGCTCCTCGGTCGCCCCGTCCTCCACTCGAATCGTGGGGCGGGTTTCATGAAAGTCGATGAACTCCTCGGGGTCGATGATCAGAAAGGGTTCAGCGTCGAACTGGCCGATCAAATACGACAGCGCCCCCGACGCCGCGTCACTGGCGTCGTTCCAACCCTCGAAGGCAACCAGCGCGACCGGCTTGCGAAGACCGGGGTCCCAGAGTCGGCGAACGGTGTCCATGTGGTTCAGGGTACCAATCCGCGATACAGCAGACAGCGGACAGCGGACAGCGGACAGCGGACAGCGGACAGCGGACAGCGGACAGCGGACAGCGGACAGCGGACAGCGGACAGCGGACAGCGGACAGCGGACAGCAAAGATGCCGTACGTTCGCCGCGTGCTTGCTGCTTGCTGCTTGCTGCCTACCGCAACTGACAGCAATCACCGCCACGCCCTCCGAGGGGTAGTCTCGGTGACAACTGTGGAACCGATCACTAAGGCTCAGTGCCACCGATTGCTCGCCGAAGAGCCGGTAGGGCACCTGGCGGTCATCGCCGACGATGAGCCGTACGTCACCCCGATCAGCTTCGTCCACATGAACGACGCCCTCTACCTGCGAACCGGGCCCGGCCGACGGCTCAACGCACTGTTGGCGGGAGGCCGCTGCTGCATCGAAGTGAGCCGCTACGCCAACGACCAGGGTGACTGGGAGAGCGTCATGATCTGGGGACATCCGGAGTTGATCGAAGACTCAGGCGAGGAAGCCGACGCCATTGGATTGCTGCTGGTGAAATACCGCAAAGTCTTCGGGTCGGCGCTGGCCTTTTCCCGACCCACTCCCCTCGCTCCCAAGGAAGTCGTGGTCAAGATCCCGGTCGATGAGATGAGTGGACGCTCATCCGGAGCCGGTTTCGCCCCCCGCACTCGCCCGGGCCGGCTCTGAGCCCTAGGCCAGCAATACCGGGTAGAGAGCGGCGTAGGCCATCAGCAACAGAACACCGGTAACCCGATCGTGATGGCGGCGCCGGGCCAGTACAAACGTGAGGAGCGCCACGATCACCGCACCGGCCAGGGCGCTGCGAACTAGCAGGCTGCCGTCGACGGCCAGCGGGACAATCACAGGCCCGATACCCAGCGCCAGGGTGGCATCGATCAAGGAGGACCCGAAGATGTCGCCGATCGCCATGTCCTTCTCGCCCCGCCGGATCGCTACCACGTCGACCACCAACTCCGGCAGCGAGGTCCCGATCGAGGCCACGAAGAAGCTGAGCAGAAAGAGGGGAACATCGAGGGCCTCGGCGATCTCAACGAAGGCCATGACGGCGGCGGTGGCGCCTGCTCCGACCAGGGCCAGCGACACCATGACCCCGGTCAGGGCCCGGGCCGGGCGCCGCTCCGATGCGACCATGGAGGGGGCGCCTGCCGGCGGTGCCGACCGGTAGATGAGAACGGCCGACACCACCCAGACCAGGATCAGAACCGCCCCTTCGAACCGTGTAAGGGTGCCGTCTGCTCCGAACACGGCACCGACCAGAAGGCCAACCACGATCATGGAGCCGGGCAACACGATCCGACGCGGACCGCTGGCCATGGTGCCTCCGACGAACGGGAGGATGCCGAGAACCAGCGTCATCTGGGTGATGGTCGATCCCAGGGCGGTGCCCGTGGCCATGTCTCCATGCTCGGTGATGGCACTAACCACCGCGTTGGCGATCTCGGGCAGGTCGGTGCCGATCGCCACCACGATGGCACCGATCACGAAGGGCGGGACGCTGAAGCTGAAGGCGAGATCCGAGGCGTAGCCGACGGCCCGGCCGCTGGCGACGATGGCCATCGTCAAACCGACAACAACCACCGCCAGCCAGAAGACGATCACTCCTGGGCCCTCCTCCACCTGATGGTCTTGGCCACCTCTCCGATCACAAACACCGGCACCGCCACCGCCACGATCCACAGCCAGTCAGTAGCCGCCAGGGGAACGGTGTCGAAGGCGTTCTGAAGGAACGGCACGTAGACGACGGCCACCTGCAAGGCGATGGTCGCCACCCATGCCCGCAGCAGCCACGGGTTGCTGAAGAAGCCGATCACCCGCATCGGAGCATGCAGGGCTCTGAAGTTGAAGACGTTCATGTGCTCCAGCACCACCATCCCGGTAAAGGCCATCGTCTGGGCCACCTCGACATCCCGATTCAGCGTGAGCCGGTAGAAGTGGAAGAGAAACAGTGTGGCCAGGCCGATATAGGCGCCGAACCCGACGATCTGACGGAGCCCCTCGCGAGACAGGATCGGCGCCCTCGGAGGCCGGGGCGCCCGGGTCATGATGCCCTCCTCGGCCGGCTCGACTCCCAGGGCGAGCGCCGTGAGCCCGTCGGTCACCAGGTTCATCCACAGGATTTGCACCGGCAGCAAAATGAGAGGGGCGTTCAGCAGAATATTGATGAAGATGGCGACGATCTCGCCCGTGTTGGACGAGAGCAGATACCGGATGAACTTCTGGATGTTGTCGTACTGGCGTCGTCCCTCCCCGACCGCTCCGATGATGGAGGCGAAGTTGTCGTCGGTGAGGATCATGTCGCTGGCACCCTTGGCGACATCGGTCCCGCGTAGCCCCATTGCGATGCCGATGTCGGCCTGCTTGAGAGCAGGGGCGTCGTTCACACCGTCGCCGGTCATACCCACCACGTTGCCCTGGTCCTGCAGCAGCTGAACGATCCTCAGCTTGTGCTCGGGAGTGGTGCGGGCGAACACCGCCCCGTCCGCCAGCGCCGACTGCAAGTCCGTCTCCGACATCCCGTTCAGCTCCGAACCGGTCACCGCCCGTTCGCCGCCCAGACCGACGCTGCCTGCGATCGATAGAGCGGTGGCGGCGGCATCGCCGGTGATCATCACCACCTGGATGCCGGCAGAAGCCGCCTCCTGCACCGCCGCCGCCACCTCGGGCCGGGGCGGATCGAGAATCGCGACGATCCCCAGCAAGGTCAGGTCCTGCTCTACCTCGTCGTCGTCCAGGTGGGTCTCGGTCGGGAGCCGGCGCCGCGCCAGCGCCAGCGTGCGCAGTCCCTGGGAGGCGAAACTCTCAGTGAGAGCGGCAATCTCCCGCCTGGCCGCTTCATCCAGCGGCCGGCTCGTGTCTCCCCAGCCAACCTGCGAGCACAGCGGCAGCAGGATCTCCGGAGCGCCTTTGGTGTGGGCCAGATAGGAGTGGTCGACACGCTCCAGCACGGTCATGCGTTTGCGCCGCGAGTTGAAGGAGAACTCCCCGGCCGGGTCGACGGATGCCACGACGCCGGCCTTGTGGGCGGCCGTCACCAGGGCCGCCTCGGTTGGCTCACCCACGCTGCGCCACCCCGACTCGTCGCGTTCGATGCGGGCGTGGTTGCACCACAGCCCGGTCTCCAGCAGCACGGCTAGTTCGGGGTTGGCGGCGGAGTGACCGTCGAGATCAAACGAGCCGCTGTCGGGCGCATACCCCACCCCACTCACCTCAACCACTCCGGACGGCACCCAGACCCGCCGCACCGTCATCTCGTTCTGGGTCAGGGTGCCGGTCTTGTCGGTGCAGATGACGGTGGCGGCCCCCAGCGTCTCGGCCGCCTGCAGACGGCGCAGCAGCGCCTTGCGACCGACCATGCGACGAATCCCCAGCGCCAGGGTGATGGTGACCACCGCCGGCAGGCCCTCCGGAACGACCGCGACGGCCAGCGAGACACCGGTGAAGAACATCTCCTCCAGGTCCTGGCCTAGCGCCCAGCCGGTCAAGGCCACCAGCACCGAGATGGCCACCGCGATCACTCCCAGCCAGGTTCCGAGAGTCGCCAGCTTCTTCTGCAGAGGGGTGGCCTCGGCCCCCACCGCCTGGGTCAGCTCGGCGATGCGCCCGAATTCGGTGCCCATGCCGGTGCCCACCACAACCCCGCGGGCCCGGCCGTTGGTCACGGTCGTTCCCATCCATGCCATGGCCGAGTGCTCTGCCAACGGCGCCTGCTCGGGCACCGCCAGAGGAGATTTACCCACGGATTCGGATTCCCCAGTCAGCGTGGACTCGTCCACCTTCAGATCTACGGCAGCCGTGATTCTCAGGTCGGCGGGAACGCGGGCGCCGATCTCCACCATCACCAGGTCGCCGGGCACCAGCAGAGCAGCATCGACCAGCGATTCGCGACCGTCCCGCACCACCCGGGCCTCCAGCGCCAGCAGCTGCTGGAGCGCCTCGATCGCCCGCTCGGCCCTCCACTCCTGGACGAATCCCAGAATCCCATTCAGAACCAGGATCACCACGATGGTGATGGCATCGGCTGCTTCGCCCAGAGCGATGGAGACGATGGCGGCCGCTCCCAGGATGAGGATCAGCACGTCGATGAACTGGCGCCCGAACACGACATACCAGGGAGTCCGGTCGGCAGCCTCCAACACGTTGGGCCCGTGGCGGTCCAGTCGAGCGTCCGCTTCCACGCCCGCCAGGCCGGCCACCAGGTCGGTGTCGAGCTCGCGCCCGACCGACTCCCCACTCATGGAGTGCCAGGGCGGCCGTTGCTGTCGCGTCGCTTGTGTCATCTTCTTATAGGGAAGCCTGATTGGGGGCCCGGGCGTAGAGGCATTGGGCCAGACCACCAGGCTAAGAGGGGAGCGTCACCTCGATGGTTGTGCCGGCTCCCGGCGCTGAAGTGATCTCAATGAACCCGCCCGCCCCCTGGGCTCGGGTCCGCAGGTTCTCCAACCCCATTCCCCCGGTGGCGGCATCAACGTCGAAGCCCGAGCCATCGTCGATGGTGCGGACAATCAGATGGTCGCCGCGCCGGTTGACCATGACGCTGATGTTGGATGCGTCGGCATGACGCAGAGCGTTGCTCAAGGACTCCCGCACAATGGGCAGGACCTCGTCGACCAGCCGATCCGGCATATCGTCGACCTCACCCCGGAACAACAACTCGACCTCGATCTCGTGCGGCTCGGACAGGGATTCGGCCAGGTCGGCCAGCTCATCCCGGATACGCCGCTGCGCCCAGACCGGTGGCCGCAGATCGAAGATGAACCTGCGGAGCGAGGTGATCGATTCATCCAGCCGGGTGGCGGCGTCCTGCAGCTCGGCCGCCAGCTCCTGATCTGACACTCGCTGGGCGACGGCCTGCAGGCCCAGCCCGGTGGCGAAGATGTCCTGGATGATGGCGTCATGAAGGTCGCGGGCAATCCGTTCCCGATCTTCAACGATGGCAACGGTGCGCAGCCGGCGGGACATGCGAGCGGTGGCAATGGCGGAGCCGCCAATGGTGGCGAGAGCCTCGATCAAGGCCATGTCGTCGTCCTGGAAGCCTCCCTCCTTCTCGGTCAGGTAGAGGTTGCCGTACACCGCATCTGCCACCCGGATCGGTACGCCGAGCAGCGACCGCATCACCGGGTGATGGTCGGGGAAACCGACGGCGTCCGGATGCTCGGCGATGTTTTCGGCTCGGACGCCGTCCCCCACCCGGGTGATGGTTCCCAGCAGACCGTGACCGGAGGGAGGGGCACCGATAGCCTCGACTGTTTCCGGATCGATACCAACGTGAACGAACTCGGTCAGGAACCCGTGGGTCCCCAGCACACCCAGTGCACCGTATTTAGCGCCGGTCAGGTCCATGGCCGTCCGGACTATCGCTTCAAGCGTGTCGGTCAGCTCGGCGGCACCGGCCACTGTCGCCGCGGCCTCCACCAGCCGGGCAACATCACCAGGTTCGAGTCTCGGATCGTCCATGGCGTGAGGCTACCTGCAGCAACGCGAGGACTTTCGCCCACTCGCTTTGGGTCTACTGGCCGCTGCTGCAAGCAAGGGGCAATGCGATACTCTGGCTCGAATCGCTAGGAGCTGTTCCCATGAAGGTTGTGCTTGTCGATGACCATGAAGTGGTCCGCCAGGGCCTGAAGACGCTGGTCGACAGCCAGGAGGACCTGGAGGTGGTCGGAGAGGCCGGCGACGTCGACAACGCCATCCGCCAGGTCGGCTTCCACTCGCCCGATGTGGTTGTGATGGACGTTCGACTGCCCGATGGCACCGGGGTGGAGGCGTGCCGGGAGATCCGCTCCCGCTGGCCCGACGTAAAGGTGCTGATGCTGACGTCCTACGCCGATGAGGAGGCACTGGTGTCCTCGATCATGGCCGGGGCTTCCGGCTACGTGCTCAAACGCATCGATTCGGGAGATCTGGTCGATGCCGTCCGGCGGGTCGGCAACGGCGAGTCACTGCTCGACCCGAACCTGACCGACCGCTTGTTCGCCCGCATCCGCGGCGACGAGCCGGACGATCCTCTGCTGGCCCGTCTCTCGCCTCAGGAACGCAAGATTCTCGACCTGATCGCGGAGGGCAAGACGAATCGTCAGATCGCCGAGGAGCTATTCCTGGCTGAGAAGACGGTCAAGAACTACGTGTCAAACCTGCTCTCCAAGCTGGAGATGAGCCGACGGAGCGAAGCCGCCGCCTATGCCGCCCGCCTCCAGGCCGATCGCGCCAAGAAATACCCACCGGAAGAGTGGAGCAAAGCGATTAGCTAACGCCGGCCTCCGGCTGTTGAGCCGTCCTCAAGGAACCACGTCCCAGTCCTCGGACGGGCATCGCTCAGTTCACCGTCGCTGGGTAAGTATGAGACGGATGGCACCGGTGAGCGCAGCCAACCCGAGTCCGGTCGCGACTGTGAGCAAGGGAATGAACCACCCCGGTGACCTTTCCGGATCGGGCAGTGTGTCCTCCCATGAGGGCCAGAGAGACTCCACGAGCGGATCCGGCTGAGAAATGAGGCTCGAATCTGGTTGGCAGGTCGTGTAGACGGGGCGAAGAACCACACCGCTCACTGGACGACCGGATCGCCACACCATGCCGTAGCAATCGCCGTCAAAGACGCCTGCCAGTCCCAGGCGGGATCCAAGATGCTCAAATGATCGGCCCTCGACGCCCTCGAACGACTGGTCAACCTGGTCGATACTGATCTGACCGGCCTCGACAGCCAGATGGGCTTGGTCGAACCGATCGGCCACTGCCCGGGCCGGCGGATAGTCCGGGTTGGGTTCGACGCGACGAGCCAGGGCCACACCAATCAAAACGAGGGAGACTCCGGCCACCACGAAGTAGCCAACTAGCGGCCTCCTCAAGGCGTGTCGTCGATGCAGCCTCTGTGCTGCCAGCCGTGCGGCCGTCCTAGTGGGGTAGAGACCGACAGAGTCACCCCGAACCACCAGACTCCAACGGTGAGGCGCCTCCAGTCGAAGGGTGTAAGGCCCTGCGGTCTCGCCACCTTCGTCGTCCTTCCAGGCAAGCGGAGGTACGGGCGGGCGACTCATCTCTGGCCTCGATAGGAGACGCCACTCACGATACCCGCGGCCACGTTCCTCACCAGAGAAACTACGTCCCGCCCATTAGACCTGATCCCGCGTCGGTCGCGGGCAGCAGCTGACTCTCAGCCGGGCCCACGCCGGAAGGCGGACGGTGGGTAGCGAGTACGGCCAAGCCGCGACGACTCGTCAAACGCGCTCTGGCTGGAAGCTGAGGGCTGGAGGCCTGGAGTTGCAAAGCAACTCCTCAGGAACGCTTGCAGCGTTCCCAACGCCGCAGGCGTTCCCTACTTCTTCTTGTGGCGGTTGGCGCGGAGACGTTTGCGGTACTTGTGCTTCGACATCTTCTTGCGCCGCTTCTTGATCAATGATCCCATTGGGTACAGCTTGGCCCGTCTGGCCCGCCTACGCAAACGTCGTTCTAAAGTCTCGTAGGCAATGGCACCCATTATCGGCATCACATCGCAGCTGCGCGACGTAGCTACCAGCTACGGAGCACAGCCTGCCACGACGGTCACCCTGTCCTACTCGGACGCAGTCCGGGCGGCCGGTGGCGTGCCCGTGGTCATGCCGATCCTGGACCCTGAGACGATTCCGCACCTCCTGAACCGGCTCGACGGCGTCGTTCTCACAGGCGGTGGCGACGTCGAGCCCTCTCTGTACGGAGGCGAAGGCCACGAGGCCGTTTACGGCGTCCACAGCCCTCGCGACAGCGCAGAGCTGGCCATTGCCCGTTACGTGGCCGAGAACCGGATCCCGACCTTGGCAATCTGTCGAGGCCTCCAGATTCTCAACGTGGCCCTGGGAGGCGACCTGATCGCCGACATCCCGACCCAGGTCGACGGGGGCTTTGAGCACTTCGTCACAGGAAACGGTGCTGCTCGCCAGGCCTTCCAGGCGATCGACCTGCAGGATGGATGCGGGCTGGCCTCGCTGTTCGGTACCACCTCCCTCAAAGTCAACTCGCTACACCACCAGTCGGTCGCCACGCCTGCGCCCGGACTTCGGCCCGTGGCATGGAGCGAGGATGGTGTCATCGAAGCACTGGAGCCAGAGGATGCCGATTGGCCGCTCCTGGCGGTGCAGTGGCATCCGGAGAACCTGGTCGAGACCGAAACGGCCGCCAGAACGCTCTTTGACGAGTTGATCGTGGCTGCCGCTGCCACAACCGTGAACCCCTAAAGACGCACTCGTCGGGGGTCGATATCCCCCACTATGCGTACATATCCTCGCTTTGCGATCGCCTTTCTGCTCGCCCTTGCCCTGGTTGCCTCCGCCTGCTCCGGCGGCGATGACAACGCCACCGCACCTGTCACGACTGCGGCTCCCGCCCAGCTCCCCGACGCGGTAGGAGACATGCTCTTCGACATGTTGTTCGAGGCTCCTCCCACCACCTCCACAACCACTCCAGCGGACCGGATCAAAGCTGAAGAGTTCGTATCCGACCTGGTCTACAACTACTTCGAGGCCGCCGCTGCCCGCGAATGGGACGCCGTCTATGAGGCTGCCTCCTCAGAATTCAAGGAAGTCTGCACCCCCGGCGAATACGCAGCCATCACTTCTGCCGCCACCGCCCCGATCGAGATCGTCATCGAGGCAGGTGAACTGCAGGTGGTGGGGGACTTCGCCACCGGCTCCTTCGAAATAGCCGACGCCAACGGCTCAATGCGCGTGGAAGGCCTTCTCGCCTCATGGGCATCGGAAGGTTGGCGGGTCACAATCGATCCATGCGATGTCGCAGCCCGGGTGGTCAGCGGTGACTTCTCATACCCGGTAGTTCTCACAACAACCACACTTGAACCGCCCCCGGCCGACGCCGCCGACAACCCGACCACTGAAGCGTCGATCCCCGCCGCCCTGACCACGACCACAACCGCACCTTCCGGAGGCTCGACCACTACCACCACCGCCGATATCACCGGGCCCAACCCCGAGGGCGAGGGGACGACCACGACCACTTCCCTGCCTCCGGTGCCTCTGACGGCCGCCGATCGGGTCGCCATTGAGGCGATCGTCGAGCAGTTCCTGGTGGCCGAGACCGCCCGCGATTACCCAACACTTCATGCTTCCGTGCCGCCTCTCTTCACCTGCACCGCGGGTGAAACCGCGACGGCGCTTGACCCGTTCCACTGGAGCCCGACCACCGTCACGTTCGGCGACTTCACCATCACCGGAGCCAATGACGAGGCCTTTGCCTCCTTCGACATCACTTTCACCGACACCGGCGAAACCCTGACTGTGACCGACTTCGGTTCCTGGGAATGGGGCGGCGTCTGGTACGCGGCAGTTCATCCCTGCAAGTGGAGGGACCTCGAGATCACCGATGGCACCAGCAACCAGTTCGTGATCGACCTGATGAATGACACTCTTGCCCTGGCGCGGACGCTCTACGCCGGCGCCGGCGACTACGACATCCCCACCGCCACCCTCAATGCTCTGTCCGACACCGTCGAGTGGGTCGGCACGGCCGACCAGGCCGGAGAGGGCAAGGTCGCATACGTCGATGCCGACCAGGAGCTACTGATCCTGACCCAGAGCGCCAGCGGACGCTGGTACTGCATCGCAGAGGACGCCGTCCTCGGAGAGCACTACGGAAGTGCCGCCCTGGCCTCCTCGGTCGACACCATCGCCGGCTGCCGGTCGGTGGCAATGACCAACCCGTTCGGCCCCCCCGCTCCTTAAGTCGTCAGCTCGCTCCCAGAGTTGACACCGAAGGGGCAACCACTTCCACGCTCTCGATGGATCTCAGCGCCGCGGCCACCTCCTCGAACTCGCCACCGGTTGTCAAAGCGATGACCGAAGGACCGGATCCGCTGATGGCCGCAAATGGCGCCCCGGCCGCTCTAACGGCATCCAGCAACTTCCCTATCACCGGGCGGAGCGCGATCCGGTGCGGCTCGTGGAGCTCATCTGCGTCGATACTCCTGAGCAGGTCGGTATCGCCGGTTCGCAGCCCCTCCACCAGCCGGACTAGTCGTGCTGCGGTACGGACCGCCACTTCGATGGGAAGTGAGGCCGGAAGAGCAGCCCGTGCTTCGGGTGTAGAGAGAGCAACATCGGGCACTGCTACCACCGGACGCCATGACTTGTGGAACTCCAGTCTTCGCGTTGCTCTGGAGTCCGAGTAGACGAGACCTCCGTAGACCGCGGCGGCAGCGTTGTCAGGATGCCCTTCCGCCCCGGCAACCGACCGGAACAACGACTCCTGATCGTCGGGTTTCCCCTGGTGTCGCCAGATGGCAAGGGTCAGCGCCGCCAGGACCGCAGCACTCGATCCCAACCCTCGACCCACCGGAATGTCGCTGGTGACCTCAACCGTAAGGGGGCTCTCGCTCAGCCGGCGAGCGGCGGACTCGACGAACCCTCCCGGGTCAACCGGCCCGACATTCCAATCGGTAGCGGGCGACACTTCGACCGTGCACTGCAGGTCGAGGGCAAGGGCCAGGCAGTCGAAGCCCGGGCCAAGGTTGGCCGAGGAGGCAGGTGCCGAAGCCCTCATTGCCTCGACTCAGGCTCGACAAAGATGTGACTGGCGGCCGGAGCGGCTTCCCGGACCGCCGCCTCGATTTGATCGATAGTCGATTCGATCTCGCTAGTGGCCAGGCCATCCTTGAAGTCGACGTCCAGATTCACCACGATGTCGGTCGGGCCCATGTGCATGGTGAGAAGCCGTCCGATGCTCTTCACGTTCTGGTGGGACAACACGGCGGCCCGGATCTCGGAACGAACCTGGCGGCTGGCGCTCTCGCCCACCAGCATGCTCTTGACCTCGTAGGCGACCAGGAATGCCACAACCGCCAGCAGCACACCGATCGACATCGAGGCTGCCCCATCCCAGCGGGGGTTTCCAGTCCACTCGGCCATCAGGATCCCGCTGGCGGCGATGAACACGCCCAGCACGGCGGCACTGTCCTCGACCAGGACCACCATCAACGCCGGATCCTTCGACTCGCGGATGGCTCGCCAGGCCCGCCGACTGCCCCGGCGCCGGTTGAACTCCTTGAGGGCGGGCCAGAAAGCAATGACAATCTCAAAGACTGCCGCCGCGGCCAGAACTCCCAGGCTCCAGGCCAGGTTGGTGGTCTCTTCCGGATGGCGGAAGCGCTCCCAGCCTTCGAAGAATGACACCACCGCGCCACCGACGAACAGGAACACGGCCACCATCAGAGACCAGAAGTACAACTCCTTGCCCCGCCCGAACTGGTGGGTGACATTTGGGGCATACCGGGAAACGGCGGCACCCCGCAGCAGGAATAGCTGGTTCCCGCTGTCGGCGGTCGAGTGGAAGCCCTCCGCCAACATGGCCGCCGACCCGGTCACAGCAGCAGCCACGAACTTCATAATGGCGATCAGGATGTTGGCGATCAGCGCCAGGATCACCAGAGACTTGGATTCAGAGCCGGCCATGAGGAGAGATACTAAGTCCCACGTCTTTCGCTTTGAGCTGTCGGCTGTCGGCTGTGGACTGGCGACGGGCAACCAGGCCTAGCGACTGCGACAATGTCGCCATGCCCGAACTCCCCGACATCACCATCTACATCGAGGCACTGGAGCGGTTCGTGGTGGGCGAACCGATCGAGCGGGTTCGGGTGTCGGGGATCTCGCTGCTCGGCTCCTACGACCCACCAATCGATGCCGTTCATGGCAAGAAGGTCCTGGGCCTGCGTCGGATGGGAAAGCGGATCGTGTTCGAGATTGAGGACGACCTGTTCATGGTGCTTCACCTGATGATTTCCGGCCGACTGCGGTGGAAAGAGCGGGGGGTATCGATCCCGAAGAGGGTCGGCCTGGCTGCTTTCGACTTCCCGGCCGGCTCCATCCTGCTGACCGAGCAGAGCACCAAGAAGCGGGCCACCCTCCACCTGGTGAGAGGTGAGGAAGGGTTGGCCGACCATGATCGAGGTGGGCTAGAGGTGCTCGACGGCTCAGTGGAGGACTTCGTCGATGCTCTCCTGGCAGCCAAGCACACGGTGAAGCGCGCCCTCACAGATCAGCGTCTGTTCAGCGGCATCGGGAACGCCTACTCAGACGAGATCCTGCACCGCGCCAAGCTGAGCCCGTTCAAGCTCACCGGCCAGATGAGCCGGGAGGAAGCGGCCACCCTCCACCAGGCCACAGTGGAAGTGCTCGAGGAGTCCACTCGCTCAATTCGCGAGGAGGTCGGCGACGGCTTCCCCGACAAGGTGACGGCGTTTCGTGACGAGATGGCCGTCCACGGCAAATTCAAGCAACCCTGCCCGGTTTGTGGCTCCCCGGTCCAACGAGTGGTGTACGCCACCTCCAACGAGATGAACTACTGCCCCGGCTGTCAGACCGGCGGCAAGATCCTCGCCGACCGCAGCCTCTCGCGCCTGCTGAAAGATGCCTGGCCGAAGACGTTGGAGGATTTGGAGTAGGCGGCCTTCGGCGGCCGGCTTTCGGCTGTCAGCTATCAGCAATCAGCAATCAGCAATCAGCAATCAGCAATCAGCAATCAGCTATCAGCAAGAGGGTGGGTGTCCCACCGCCTACTGCTTGGCGCCAATTCTTCCCCGCCCTGAGGGCGGGGCGGGG
>JBPCTX010000025.1:0-3518 GCA_051011455.1 Acidimicrobiia bacterium
ACGTTGTACTGGATGGTCTCAACGGGCGGATCGACTGCGACTAGTGCTGTCGACCCATCCTGCGAGAGTGGCTCGCCGGCGCTGAATGCAGCCCCGACCATGGGGATGCCGATATTGGACGGGGTACCGTCGGGCAGCGCTGTCGCATTGCCGCTCAGCGGACCCAGTCGGGTCGGGCTGTTGCCCTGGTTGATGATGATGATGGCTTCTGCTCCAGCTGCCTCGGCGTTGACGGCCTTGGTCGAGAAGAAGCAGGCGCCGCGCTGAGCCAGGGCGATGTCGTTCGGGCCGCTGAAGTCGAGCCCGGCAAAGTCGCTGGGTTCACAGGCGCTGGTCGAGGTGTTGGGATCAGCCGGCCAATCGGCATTCCCCAAGGCAAGGTCGACCGGGATCACGTTGCCGGATACCTCGCCGAAGCCGGTACCGCTGAAGCTTCCGGTCTCGAAGCTCACGCCACCGGGCCCTTCGAGTACCCCGAGCGGTACGAATGTGAAATCGAACGGGTTGAGTTCGACGTCGTACCCGGCTGCTTCAAGGGTTTCCGCGACGTAGGCAACGCTGGCGTCGTAGCCGGGGGTGCCGGTGGCCCGGGTTCCGTCGTTATCGTCGGCGATGGCCTGGAACGCTGCCTGATGGTCGCGGACGCCGTCGATGGTGACGCATTCGAGCAGCTTATTGATGGTGTTGTTGGTGCGGGTGTCGCAGGCGGCCGGTCCGGCAGAGGCAACTGCCGGAAGGCTGGCGACTACGAGCACCAGCGCCATGAGAATGGCGCGGTTTCTGGATTGCATAGCTACGGGTTCCCTTCCTCTAGACCCACGATCGCCGAACCTACAGGACGAGAAAATCAACTGGGGGGCAGTAGGTTTCGCCTTCGGGGGCCGGGCGTCGCGTCTATGCGGGGAGCGCAGGCTCGAAGGGAGCGGGCTGTTGCAGTAGCGGGAGATGGAGCGGGATCCGGACCGTGAAGCAGGAACCGCCGAGCCGCTCGGATCTGCGGTAGTGGGTTTCGCCGCCGTGGGAACGGGCGATCCCCCGGGCCACCGACAAGCCGATACCCGATCCTGGAATCGCACCTTGGCGCTGCGGCCCTCTCTCGAACCGTTCCCAGATGACCAGGTGGAAGATATCAGGGACACCGGGCCCGTCGTCGTGTACCTCGATGACGGTTTCTCCGGCTTCCTCGAACACCGTGAGGTCCACCCGGCCCGAGCCGTATTTGGCTGCGTTGGACAGGTAGTTGGTGATGATCTGGATGAGCCGCTCCCGGTCGGCCGTCATGGTCGTACCGTCCGCGATTTGGATACGGAGAGCCGACTCCTCGATCTCCGGCACCAGCTCGACGGCTGACTGCACGAGTTCGTCGACATCGACTGCGGCCCGGGTGATTTCGAGTTGCTCGATTTCCTGGCGTGCGACCGAAATCAGGTCGCCGACAACGCGGGCCATGACGTGAGACTGGTTGCGCATCATCGTCACCATCTCGACCTTCTCCTCCTCGCTGAAACCGCCCCAGTCTTCGAGGAGGTCGAGGAACCCCATGACGGTGGTGAGTGGGGTTCGGAGCTCGTGGCTGACCGTGGCGATTACACCGCTCTGCTCGATCTCGATCTTGCGCCGCTGTTCGGCGATCATTGCCAGCTGGCGGAGCAGCACCACGAGGATGGTCAGCAAGATGCCGAGTTCGATGATCGACCCCGTCGGGTCCGTGGCCAGCTCAGCGATCTCGTGCGGAATCAAGGCAGCCGCCAGCACCACCACCAGGATGTAGGGCGGAAGAACATGGATCCACCGCACCGGTTTGAGGATTTGGCGTGATGCTTGTTGCTCTTGTTCCCTGACAACAGCACCGAGCGCAAAAGCTGCCATGCCGAAGAAGTAGGCAAAATCCGAGGGGTGGCCGATGTAGTACGGAGCCTCGCTGATCGATGATATGAGAATCCCGCCGAGGTACCCGCCGACTCCTGCCATCAGCCAGAACAGGGGCCAGTCGATGCCGCGTTCCTGGCCGCGCCTCATGGCGACGTAGCCGATCATGGCCATGATGGCGGCGTCGCTCATCGCCCACACTGCATGCCCTGCAACGTCGATTTCCGATCCCAGCACCATCCAGAACGTCACGGTGCCGACAACCACACCCAGGGCGAGCGCATCGAGTCCTGCGACAAGGCGCTGGTAAGGCCCGGCGTTGGGGAGCGGCACGATGAGCACAGCGATTGCACCCATGGTGTAGGCGAGGGCGATGAGCACTGTTTCGACTGCGAAGGCGCCAACGAACTCGGCTAGGTAGATCGGTGTCATCAACACCATGGCCGATGCCATGACCCGCCATGCCAAACCTTCACGGCCCCCAAGGCGTCTGGCCTTCTTGGCGCCGTAATAGGCCCCGATGGCTGGGAGCGCGGTGGCACACACCACAAGAACCCGCACCGTCCAGGGTCCCTGGCCGGGAAGGGCGATGGCGACTGCTCCGACTACCAACATCAGTAGTACGGCGGTAGCACCGGCGAACCTTTTCATCTCCTATCCCTATCGGCAGATTCCGCAAAAAACCAAAACGTGGGAACGGATTCTTGTTTGGTCAGTCCCCCCTCCGGGGGGAAAGTACCGCCGGCGCAGCCGGGGGTAGGGGGGATGGGAGCTCAGTCGAGCAACCGGGCGTGACAGGAACCGTGGTTCCTACGCCTCGTTGAACCGGAACGATGAACGGGCCAGGACGAGCCCGCCTACGATCCAGGCTCCGATGAGGAGCAGCTCGGAACCGATATCGCCGATGACCGCTCCCTGGAGAGCAATGGCCCGCATCGAGTCGATCAGCGGCGTCAGTGGCAGCAGATCAGCGATTGGCTGTAACCATCCCGGCATCGACTCGATGGGGAAGAAGCTGCCGGATAGGAACATCAGCGGGGTAGTGGCGAGCCCGGCCATGTTGTTGGCGGCGTCGACGCTGCCAGCCCGGCCGGCGATCGCAAAGCCCAGTGAAAGGAAGATCAGGTTCCCGAGAGTGGAGATCACAAACAGCAGCGGCCACGAGGGGCCGAGTGTGCCGCCGACGAGTAGTCCCACGATCATGATGATCCCGGTCTGTACCGCCGCCAGCGCCAGCCGAGCGCCGACCTGCCCTGTGATGAACATCGACGGCGGCAACGGGGTGACGACGATCCGTTTGAGGATCTTGAGTTCCCGGTAGCGGGCCACCGAGGCTGCGGTCCCCACCATGGCAAAGTTCATCAACCCGATCGCCAGCAGCGCCGGCAATACGTATTCGAAGTAGTCGACCTCATCCATGGCCCCGTCGGCTTCGAAACTGACGTCGAATACGGCAAACGCCAGTACGAAGACGACGGGAAAGATGAGCGCCATCAGGAATGCCGTCTTGTCCCGCACGAGCATCTTGACGGTTGAGGTGAAGAGTTGAACTGTCTGTGTCATTGTCTTGTCCTTCTGTCAGTCCCCCCTCTGGGGGGAAAGTACCGCCGGCGTAGCCGGGGGTAGGGGGGAACTTGCCGAGCAGGTTC